>NZ_JBPQTV010000081.1:0-22749 GCF_051386515.1 Streptomyces sp. URMC 123
TGGTGCGGTGGGGTGACAGATCTGTATGTGGCGTCCGGTAGCGGCGTCGATGGCGCGGCCGGGCAAGGGGGGCGGGCTGGTCATGCGGGAGGTCAGGTGAGCGCGGCGGGTGTCCTCTTTCGGAAATGGCAGCAGCAGGCGCCGGGTGTAGAAGGTGGGAAGTTTGTGGTTGAGCATGTCCTGGCCGCCGAGGGGCACGATGTGCACCCCGAGGGGAGCTCCTGCCGTGATGATGCCGCGGAGCATGGTGACCAGCGAGGTCGGGGTGAAGGTGGGGTCGCTGTGGTCTTCGAAGTGTTCCCAGCCGTCGATGAGGAGGATCAGGTACGGCCGGGGAGAGCCGCCGGCCGGGCTGGTGGAGCGCTGTTGGACTTCGCCGTCAAGCCAGGTGATCAGGCGGCGGATTCGGTCGGGCTGGGCGGCTGGCAGCACTCCCCCGCAGTGCGGCAGTTCGGCGTAGTCGGAGAGCCCGGACGGGTGATGCTCGATGACGTACAGGTGCACCTCGTCGGGCCGGAACCGGGAGACCAGACTGGTGATGAGGGCGCGCGCGAAGGTGGTGCGGCCGGACTGAGGGCCGCCTGCGACGAGCAACCGGTCGGTGCCGGCGAGATCAAGGAACTCCGCGGGCTGGGCTTGCTCGGCGGGGTTGTCGGCCAGGCCGAAGGGCACAGCGGTCGCGGGAACGGCACCGGTCTGGCTGCGGCTGAGGCCTTCCAGGGCGAGGGCGGAGGGCAATGGAGGCAACAGCGGCCGGAAGGGGGCGATCAGCCCGCTGCGCTGGGCGGCCTCTTCGATGGCGGCGATGGCAAGGTCCTGGTCAGTGGCACTGCCCTGAGTGGCGATGTGCTGCGCGGGGCGGGGCACTCCCATGCTTGTCCACGTCAACGTGCGGACGACCGTGCGCCTGGTCGTGCGGGAGGGCGGCGGCGCACCCAGGTAGCCCGATTGAAAGGGGCGAGGGGCGCGGGCGTCGTCGGTCGTGCACAGGATCAGGCCGCGGCCCCTCAGGGAGCCAGGGATGGCGGCGGCGTCCGGGGTGCCCAGGACTTCTGTGCTGTCGGCCGGTTCATTCTGCCGCAGACTGATGCGCAGTGAGATGTTGTTCCTCAGTTCCGGCGAGAGCTTCCCCTGCAGTGACTGTGTGGCGAGCACCAGGTGCATACCCAGCGAACGGCCCTTCGCTGCGACGTTGACCAGTTCCTTGAGGAAGTCGGGCGATGTCTCCAGCACCCGGGCGAATTCATCGAAGACCAACACCAGGCGTGGGAGCGGCGGTAGAGAAGAGTCGGTGGAGCGCTTCTTCCAGTATCGGTCGATCTCGCCGTCGTACCGGGCCAGGATCACCTCGCGACGGCTGACCTCAGCGCGTACGGATGCCAGGACTCGGGCGGCGGCTGTGTCGTCGAAGACGTCGGCGGCCGTCTCACCGGTGGAGCGGATCAGCGCGACGACATGCGGGCAGTGCTGGAAGGGCAGGAACGCGCTGCCTCCCTTGAAGTCCACCAGCACCAAATTGAGCTCGTCCGGCCGGTTGGCCAGGAGCAAAGAGGTCACCAGGGTCTGGAGCAAGATGCTTTTGCCCGCGCCCGTGGCACCGCCGAGCATGGTGTGCGGTCCTTGACCGGCCAGGTCGACGGTCACCGGACCGCTGGCGTCGGCGCCCAGGACGACTCGGGTGCGCGGCCCTCTCCCCTCGTCCCACAGAGCCACAACGTCCTCGGGGCCGGGCTCGGCGATGCCCAGCAGATCCAGGAACCGCACGTGCGCGGGGAGGGCCTGGTGGGTCGATCCGAGGGTGAGCCGGTCCCGCATGGGGGCCAGAGCCCGGGCCACTGCTTCAGGAGACTCTTCGGCGAAGACGTCCGGCTCGGCATCAAGCGGCTGGTCATCCGGCATGCGGGTCAGCCGCAGCGAGTCGGTACCGACCTCGCACAGGCCACGGCATTCGTTCATTGTGCGCCGGTCGGCGCAGATCACGTAAACACCGACCGAGGGGCCGTCGCGCAGCACCTCGTCCAGGCCCGGCAGTTGGCGCAGGGCCACCGCGCCGTCCAGGACGACGACAACCTCATAGTCGGCTTGGGCAGCAGGAGCACCGCGCTCAGCACTTCGGGCCCGGACGAGCTTCTGCAACTCCTGGACCCGGGCAGCGCGTGTTGCGTCGGTATTCCCTATGAAGCAGGGCATCGACGCATCGCGGCCGGCATCCACATGCGGCAACCACCTGGCCCATGCCAGCGCATCGTGGCCCGCAGCCGCAATCACTACGATCCGCAGGTCAGCAGGACTGCGCAAGGTACCGAGCTGGATCAGGAGCCAGTCCATCAGCGACTGCACCGGCTCAAGGGGGCCAACCAGACCCAGCACGCCGGTAAGTCTCAGGTCCACGGTGGCCGGCACCTCGCGGACCACGGGAGGCCGAAAACCCTCCCAGGGTTCTCCCCGCAATCTCACCGCTGCCGGCTGGTCAGTAAGGCCGACCCTCAGGACCAGCCCATGAGGAGAATCCAGCCTGCCGGACCACAGACCCGAGCTTTCCCCGAGGGCGGCCTGAGCGGTCTCACGCGGACCGGGTGCGAGCAGCAGGCGCACTCGCCTTTCTTCGGCGATGTGCGAGTCGATTGCCTTCTTGGCCGCGTCTTTCGCCGCGGTGAAGGCTGCCTCACGCTCCCGACGCTGCTTTTCCTCGATGCCCTGCACCACCACGTAACCGACCAGGCCGAGAAGACCTATCCACAACATGATCAGGCGCTGGGTGACCAAGGCCAGCAGTACGGCTCCGCCGACTGGGGCCAGAGCGGACACCATCCGCGCGCTGATATTTCCCGGTACGGACTGTGACGTGGGCAACGTGATTTCGGCGGATGGAATCGTTGGTGTCGCAGCGAAGGCCCTGTCGAATTCCAGGCGCGCATCGGCGCTGCGTGCCACCTGGTCGCCGCCCGGAGGACGGGGGGTCCACCGCAGTTCATTCGCGCCGATCCGCAGTACCGTCTCCGGACCGAGTACCGCCGGGCCCGTGATGCGTGCGCCGTCGACAAACGTCCCATTGGTCGATCCACTGTCCACGACAACAGCGCGGGCATCGGCGGAAATATGGAGCCTGGCGTGCTCCCGTCGGGAAACACCCGATTCTCGCAGGCATATCGCCGCTGCCGAATTCCGCGCGATGAGATGCGTCCCCGGCAGCAGCCTTACGGCCATTCCTGCGTCCGGGCCCGCGGTGACACGGAGAATTCCCGCCGCACCTTCGGAGACCGGACGGAATACCGGCCCGGGCGCTCCAACACTGATGACGGCTCCTTGCAGCAGCGGGCTGCTGGCGAGAGTTGCCTCGGGGTCCAAGGGGACGGAGCCGATGAAACATTTTCTACTGCCCACAGGCACTGGTAAGGATTCCAGTACGGCGCCCACCCTGCTCTCGGGCTCGGCGATCACCTCGACGTCATGCCGCACCGTACTGCCGGTGTCCTGAACCGTCAGACGAAGGATCATCACAGTGGCCTTTGGGAACGAAAGCTTCGTGCCGTCAAGAAGCCGCGTCCTGATCGCGCCGTGAGAGGAAGCCGAAGTACGCTGCAGCCCAGCACGCCGGAGCGGAGTGGAGTCATGAACCGATCCCGGTGTTCCACAGCCGGACCTTGCCGATGCTGCTGTACGCCAGAACCTTGCCATCGGCGCTCAGCGCGATGGCATCAGCAGATGCCCCTTCACCTCGCTTGATCTCCAACTTCTTCACCATCTGGCCGGTGTCGACGCGCCATATCCGTATCGTGCGGTCAGCGCTGCTCGTAGCGATAAAATCGGCACCGCCCCGGGCAGCCCGGGTGATCTGCCCTGTGTGACCGGTGAGCGTGTGAAGAAGTCTTCGGCTCTTGACTTCGCGAACTTCCACGTTAAAACCGTTTGCGGTGAACATTGTATCGCCGTCGCGTGGCTCGGTGGCACGCCCCGAGGCAACGTCCCAATAGCGTATGGATGTATTGCCGGAATCCGCGGCTCTGACTGCTTCGCCGTCTCGGGTGAAGCCAACGGCGACGAACTCGGCTTCCTTCTCCGAGAAGGAGAATATTTCCTTCTTCGCTCCCACGTCCCACAGCTTGACCGAACGGCGGTGCGCGCTGGCCAGCCTCGTTCCGTCAGGACTGAACGCCAGATCACTTGCCTCGGAGAAGCGAGTCGACGGGAAAGTCGCGCTATTCGTGAAGGTCTTCGTATTCCACAGTTTGATGGTGTAGTCTTGACTGGCGCTGGCCAGCGCGGTTCCTCCTGGACCGAATTCCAGAGCCTCAATTTCCCTGGTATGCCCGGTCAGTACGGCCACTTGCTTGCGTGCCGCGACGTCCCAAAGAGTGATGGTGTTGTCGTCCGTGACGCTGGCCAGCATGGAGCCGTCCGGGCTGAATACCAGCGGCCCGCTCGAGGACACCTCCCCCAGAGACGCTGGGCGGGCCGGCTCAAAAACGTACGTGCCGCCCAAGGTCGCGCCGCACAGCAGGACTGCCGCGAAGAGTCGGGCGCGCGCAGGTCCGGCATTCGGGCCAATCGATTGAACCCTTGCGACCGAAGAAGGCTTGGTGGCCTCGAATGCCGCTTCCACGGTAGAAATCGACGCGTCGACATCACCCAACGTCCACGTGAAGGGTTTCCCGGCC
This sequence comes from Streptomyces sp. URMC 123, assembly GCF_051386515.1. NCBI lineage: Bacteria > Bacillati > Actinomycetota > Actinomycetes > Kitasatosporales > Streptomycetaceae > Streptomyces > Streptomyces sp. URMC 123. Next base: position 4,659 of record NZ_JBPQTV010000081.1, read on the forward strand.
TTAGTGAACACGAAGGGGGAAAACAATTTGTTTTTCGTAATGGCGCTGGGCGCGGTAGAAGCCATGCGCAGAGCCGCCCTGGTCCGCAGGGGTGCGATGCGCGCGACGAGGACCTCATCGACATGCTCCCACGGCACGGTGTGCTCTCTCGGCGCCGGTCGCAGCCTGTCGGACAGTTTCCCCTTTCGCTGGGACACCGTGAAGCCCTCTGCGGAAATTCTAACCCTTCCCCACCACTGCTGACGGTCAGCGAGGGCAAAAAGAGTCAGCATCACAAGAATGGCTATGGCACTGGTTTGGATCGAGACACCATCCATCGGGTTGGCCAATCTGAAAACGGTCCACAGCGCCAGAATCAGCAGTGCGATGCGCGCCAGAACATGCAGGCCTGTCTCCGGCGTTGAGACGGTGAAGCTCGGGGCCGCTGGTGTCTGTGTTCCTGCCCGTGGCCGCCGCAGTGCTGCGCCTGCCGGCCTTACAGCGGTGGTGTGGTCCTCCCAGTCCGCCCTACCAACCGCGGCGTCATCTCCAGCAGGGGAAACGGTCGGCCCCTGTGGGGTGACAACAGAGGGTGTGATGGTGGTCGTGGACTGAAGCGGGTCACTGATCCGTCGGGTGGTCACCCGCGAGGCGGGGTCGCGAGCCAGCAGCCCAGCCACCACCGGCCCAAGGAGGGGGTAACCGTCCAGCGCGGGTGGATCGTCGTGCAGGATCGCATGAATGGTGGCCGCGGTGGAGGCCCGCTCGAACGGCCCTCTGCCCTCCACGGCCTGAAGCAGGGTCACACCCACTGCCCACAGATCGACGGCGGGCGACGGAGGCTTGCCTTCGAAAAGCTCCGGCGCCATGTAGCCGGTGGAACCGGCCACACCATGCCGGGTGAGCCGGGTGTCGTCAACAGCATGGGCGATGCCGAAGTCGACCAGCTTCACTACATCGCCAGGCAACACGATGATGTTGCTCGGCTTGACATCCCGGTGTACCAGGCCGATGGAGTGTGCCGCGTCCAGCGCATCCAACACCTGCTCGCCGATGCGAGCCACGCGCTCCTCCGGCAGGACGCCCTCCCGCTCCAGAATCCCCGCGAGAGACGGCCCCTCCAGCAGTTCCATGACGATGTAGACGGCCTCATCCTCCGCGCCGGCCGGAACCAGGTCGTGGATCGCCACCACGCCCGGGTGCCTGACCCGGCCGGCCGCACGAGCCTCGCGCAGCGCCCGCTCGGCCACCACGGACTGCTCACCGTCCGTGAGCCCTTGCAGTATGTGCAGCTCCTTGACTGCCACCGGTCGCCCGATCAGCTCATCGGTCGCCCGCCACACCACCCCCATCCCTCCTCGGCCCAGCATCTGGGTCAGCCGGTACCGGCCGGCCACGAGCCGGCCGGAGGCGCGCGCACCCGTCCCGTCCACAGCTGGGCTCCTCCCACTATTGGCCAACTCTCGCCTGTTGTACGGTGGTTGAGGCTAAGGCATGTACACACAGAACGCAGCAGCGGGAGCGGCATGGGAGGTCGCGGGGTTCCATGGCCAGCCGGTTCTCCTCCGACCCCCAGGTCGCTGCACAAGTCGCCGGTGAGCTGGCCCGACTCCGCGAGGACATGCGGGTCGCAGCACGGCGCCTCGACACAGCCAATGTCACAGACTCCGTAGCGATCAACACCGCGCTGGACGCGTTCCACCACGCTGCCGCCCAGTCCTGGGACAGCTTGCTCGCCGAAATCGGGCAAGCGGCGGATCTGTTCGCCCAGCTGTCGCGAGGCACGCTCGATCTCGACAAAGCGTTCGCCGACAAAGCCCGCACTATTTGAGGAGTACCTTATGACGGATGTCCGTGTCGGATACGACGGAGTCGGCCAGGCAGCCGGGCAATTGCAGACCGCAAAGAACTCGATGAGTGAGAAGCTGCAGTCCCTGAAGTCCATGATTGACCAGCTTGTGGCAAGCGAATTCCGTACTCAGATGGCCTCGTCCCGATTCCAGGAGTCCTACCAGCAGTGGACAACTGGCACGCAAAACATGATCGAAGGGCTGGAGGGCATGGCCACGTACCTCAGAGATGTCGTGCGAGAGCACCAAGAGCTCGACATACGACTCGCCGGGGGCGCCGGCAGCTGACCCGGGACTATGAACGACTGGTCCGTCCTGGGCCTTCAGAAGAATCCAATCCCTGGCAATCCGGCACGGATCATGAGGCTCGTCGCGCAACTACGGCAAGAAGCCGAGCAAGCCGAGAACTGCGCCAGCCGGCTCCAGCATATAGCCGGCAGAAGTGCAAATCTACGCATGGAGGGCGAGTACGCCCCCAAGTTCCGACAGGTTCTGATCAACCTGCCACGGGAGTCGGCCCGCCTCGGCCCAGCCCATAGAGCTTGCGCGAACGCCCTTTCGCTATACGCAGAGCACCTCCAACAGGCTCAGCTCGAGGCCAGGAACGCGCTTTCCCTCGGCATGGGGGCCGATGCCCAGTACAAGAACGCCTTACGGCAGTTCTACTCGCTGGTACCGGTCATACCGTCGGCAGGAGGGGTCTGGCGTGGACTCAATCAGTCCACCGCGCTTTACTACAGTCAGCAGCTACCGGCCCACATCCGTGAGATTGCCGCCAGGATCGGTAATTTCGCAGCCGAGGCAGAGCGGGACCGACAACGCGCGGCACAGTTGGCCCGACGAGCCGAGCAATCCTTACTCGAAGCCGAACAGCGGTGCGCACAGGCTATTCTGGAAGCTGTCTCTGATGTCCGCGCGTACCACTACGCACCCTTGGTGCGGGGAGGTGATCTGGAACAGAGGTTTCGCGATAGTATTCGCCAGTTGCCCGGCGACAAGCGGCCCAAGCCACATAACCTGGAGACGATACTCGACCGGCTGTCCACGCATCCGCACGGTCAGGAGATCGCCGAGATCATCGCTTCAGGGCGCTTCGCGAAAAGCCAGAATTTCGGCCCGGTCATTAGCGCCATGGGGTCAGGGAAGAAACGGTTACTGCAGTCTTCAGTGGACCAGATCCGTTTCGCCAATGACCTGCATAAACGTGGATTTCGAGACTTCGTGTTCGACTACAAGGGAGGTGGAGGTGACGTCGACATCTGGGTCCGCGACAGCCCGGGCGGTTCGGTGGGTTACCAGCTGAAACGACTCAATGATCCCCGCAACCCAGTCAATGAAATAAATCGTTACTTAAGGCAGCTGAAGAAGGCGAAGGAGGTGGATCACAAGGTGATGCTGGTAGACGCCAGGGGCACTCTGGCCGAATGGCGAAGCAAAGGGTATGTGAAACTCCTCCAGCAGGTGCACGAAGGAACTCATCCACAAGTGAGAACGGGTAAAGGCTTCTTGTTTTTTATTCGCCTGGATGACGGGGTCATCGCCATTCCTCCGGGCAGCAGCCTATACAGGGGTGGCCAGTGATCACATCTATTCCAATCGGCAGCTGGTCCTGGGACATTCATTCCAGATCGCCCTGGGCGGAGGCGCTGCAAAGGTGTGTCGAGACCTCCCTTGTCATCTACGGCTTGTTGGATGATCTTGGCTGCGTGTCCGGAGCGCCGGAGGGGCTTGCCGTGGTCCAAAGCACGGACCCCAGTAACGATCTTCTCTTCTCACGTGGTCACGTGCCAGTCATCCCCGGAATTCCCCAGGGCGGGCCCGATGTCGTCAGGCTGCTCCGCGACTCCACGGAAGAAACGGCGGGTTGCTCCGTAGGGCTCGTCAGCTTTTGGTTGGCCTGCCCCGGAAAGTGGACGGATGCCGGGACTGAAATCAACGCTGACAGGTTTCTGGAGATTGATCTGGCGGCATGGTCGGAGTCGACTGACTCGGTCACACTGCACACATACTCCGACGCCTGGCTCACGCATAATCTGCGGGGGCGCAAGCAGCCAGAGGTCCACGCGGCGAATGCCCCGCGCTTGAGCGCAGCCCTGCGGGCCATCTCGGAATTCATTGGGGCTGAACCGTACCCCGGAGATCCCACGTGTTTTGCCACGCCCACCACCGACGGCTTCGAGGCGCTTCCGGATGAGGAGCCCGAGCTTCTCGATTCCTGGGAGATGTTTGAGGTCCCGTACAGGCTGACGAAGCTGGAGCTGGCTGCGCCTCCGGGCCAGGAACACTACAGCGCCGAGACTGAGGGCAGTGTCCACTACGTGACGGTGGCTCATGGCAGTCGCGTTCTTGGGTATCTCTGGGAAGCCAACACCGACGCAGCCGCAGGGTTCGAGCCGCGCAGCGCAGCCGGCGAAGCAGCCTTCGAAGCAGGCACGTTCTGGCTTACGCAACTCGCATCCACGAAGAGCCGGGGACTGTCGCCCACCGAGGCCCTCGAGGAGTTCAGAGCACTCGACGGGGCCGGCGCAGGGCGTCTGCTCCCCGGGTCGGACGCCGAGGCGAGGAACCTGAGCGAATTGCGCGACTTGGCGGGACGCATCTGAGCCATGGCTTCCGCCTCCGCTTCGGACGGGGCCCGTGGCCGCTGCGGTAGCAGCTCGGTAGGGGCCCGGTATGGGTCGTGTCGTCAATCAGGCCGGTCGGCGCGGCATGCGCGGGAGTCGCACCCACTTGGCCTTGCGTCGACGGGCCAACGCCCAGCGCAGGGGTCGCCAACACGTGCTCAGGAGTCGAGCACGGCGGCGACGGCCTCGATCTCGACGAGTTGGTCCTGGTAGCCGAGCACGGTGACGCCCATCAGCGTGCTGGGGACGTCGTGGTCGGCGAACGCGTCCCGTACGACCTGCCAAGCGGTCACCAGGTCCTCCCGGCGGGTCGAGGCGACGAGAACCCGGGTGTTGATGACGTCCCCGATGGACGCGCCCGCGGCGCTGAGGGCGGCCCGCATGTTCTCGATGGCCTTCGCTGCCTGGCCGGCGTAGTCCCCGACCGCCGCCGTGGAGCCGTCCTCGTTCAGGGGGCAGGCCCCGGCCAGGAAGATCAAGCGGGCCTCGGCGGGCGCCGTGGCCGCGTAGGCGTACTCGGCGACGTCGGACAGGCGGTCGGAGCGGATCAGTGTGACGGCGCGGGCCACGGTCGGGTCCTTTCCCCTCGGGGTCGATGCGCGGACATCCTGCCAACCGGTCCCGGACCCCGCATCGGGTTTACGGCGCCGGGGACTCCGCGAAGGGACCGTCGGCGCCGAAGGCCAGCGTCGCGAAGTTGTCGCCGATGCGGCGGTGGGCGGCGGCGTCGGGGTGGAGCTCGTCGGGGAGCGGCAGCTCGGCGTAGTCGGCCTCGCCGTACAGCGAACGACCGTCGAGGTAGTGCAGGTTGGGGTCGTCGGCGGCCCGCTGCTCGACGATGCGGGCGAGCTCGTCGCGGATGACGTTCAGCGTCAGGCGGCCCGCGGCGCGCTCGGCCGGGTCGCCGGTGGCCTTGAACCGCACCGTCCCGCCGGCGAAGTCCGGCGCGAGGGGGCCGGGGGTGTCCTCCTGAATGGGGCACAGGAGGGGCGAGACGACCAGCAGCGGGGTGCTCGGGTGGCCCTCGCGGATCGTGTCGAGGAAGCCGTGCACCGCGGGCCCGAAGGCGCGCAGCCGCATCGCGTCGGTGTTGACAAGGTTGATGCCGATCTTGACGCTGATCAGGTCGGCCGGGGTGTCGCGCATCGCGCGTGCGGTGAACGGGTCGAGCAGCGCGCTGCCGCCGAACCCCAGGTTGATCAGCTCCACCCGGCCTAGGGCGGCGGCCAGCGCCGGCCATGTGGTGGTCGGGGTGGCCGCGTTGGAGCCGTGGCTGATCGAGCTGCCATGGTGCAGCCACACGCGGCGGCCGCGCTCGGTCGCCGGCTCGACCGGGGCGTCGGTGCGCAGGGCGATCAGCTCGGTGATCTCGGTGTGGGGCAGCCAGATCTCGATGTCCTTGTCGCCCGCGGGCAGATCGGCGAACCGGGCCGTGCCGGGCGGGCCCTCGTGGAGCTCGACCTGCTGGGTGGCCAGGTCGACCATGCGCGTGTTGCCGCCGGCCACGGTGGCCGACGCCGCGAGGCGGCCGTCGACGAGCAGGTCGTACACGCCGTCCGCCGGGGCCGGGCCCGGTACGCCTCGGTAGGCCCGCTTGGTCGGCAGTGTGTCGAGCTCGACGGTGGTGGCCCGGGTGCGGAAGGCCAGGCGTACGCCGGAGGGCTGGGCCTCGGCCATGGCCAGCTGGCCGTCGGGTATCTGCCGCCGGGCCCACGCGGGCAGCCGGTGCGGCAGCAGGCCGTGCGCGGTGCGCTCGACGTCGAGGGCGCCGCGCAGCAGGCGCGGGTCGATGGGGGTGGTGATCCAGTTGGTCTCGGCGTTCATGGGTCCCAGCTTGTTGATCGGCGCGTCCGGGTCGTGCGGACGCGCGATTCGTCACGGTTGTACGGTCGTTCGGTCGCTCGGGGCGGTGGCCGACGGTCGAGTCGTTCGTGCGCTGCCGGCGTGGGGCGCGGGGCGGGGCGCGGGGTCTGGGGCTAGGGCGCGGTCAGGACCTGGGCCAGGCGCGCAGTTGAGCGTCCAGGGAATCCAAGATCCATGTCCAGGTTTCCTGGGAGTCGGGGGCGCTGTGGCTGAAGCCGCCGGCCGCCTCCAGGCTGACGTAGCCGTGGAAGATGCTGCCCAGCATGCGGACCGCGTGCGTCTGGTCCGGCTCCGTCAGGTCGTAGCCGCGCAGGATCGCCCGCGTCATCTGCGCGTGTCTGCCGCCGGCGCTGGCCGCCGCTGTCTCCGGGTCGAGGCGCAGCCGCGCGGCGTCGTAGCGGCCGGGGTGCTCCCGGGCGTAGTCGCGATAGGCGTTGGCGAAGGCGGTCAGGGCGTCCTTGCCGGCGCGCCCGGCCAGGGCCGCGGCGACCCGGTCGGCCAGTTCCTCCAGCGCAAGGAGGGCGATCCGGGTCTTGAGGTCCTGCGAGCTCTTGATGTGCGAGTACAGGCTCGCGGTCGCCACGCCGAACCGCCTGGCGAGCGCGGGGACGGTCACCTTGTCGAAGCCGACCTCGTCCGCGAGCTCCGCCCCGGCCTGAGCGAGGCGCTCCGCGGTCAGTCCTGCGCGCGCCATGGCGGCCTCCTCCCTCTAAGCCAGAACCGATTAAGATCCTGCCTAATGCGTTTAGGTAAATGAGTGTACCACTTAGGTGGCCCCCGGCCGGGTACGGGTACGAGGGGCTGCCCGGGTGCGAACGCGTTGACCCTTGGCGCGCGCCGCGCTTTCATCCCCGAAGTCCTCCGCGTCGGTCCGGAGGACACGAGGGGGCGGCGGTGGCCGCCCCACGCCCGAAGGGGGAGCCACCCGATGAGACCTTCCTTACGCGTCCTGATGACCGCCGCCCTGGCCGCCAGCCTGGCCGCCGCCCTCACCACTGCCGCCTCACCGCCCGCGGGGGCGATGAGCAGCGACCTGCTCCCGCGCACCGAACGCATCAGCGTGTCCCCCGACGGAGCCGGCGGCAACCACCACTCGGTGGACCCGGTGGTCAGCGCGGACGGGCGCGTCGTGGCCTTCGCCTCGAGCGCGACCAACCTGGTGCCCGGCACGACCGTGTCGCACAGCGTCTTCTACCGGACCGCTCCCGGCGCGCCGCTGCGGCGTGTGGTGGTGCCGGGCGAGACGACATCGACGCCCCAGGTGTCGGACTCGGGGCGCCATCTGACCTTCACCTCGTTCTCGGCCGCGACCGGGAAGTCCTCCGTGCACGTCCTGGACCTGTCCACCGGGCGCGCCGAACGCCTAGCGCCGGTGCTGCAGGGGCAGTACGAGGTCTCGTACGGCGTCGCCCCGATCAGCGCGGACGGGCGGTACGTCGCCTTCGTCGCCCGGCCTGCCGCCGATGAGAGCGACGCGTTCGCCTGCCGCGTCATGCTCCTGGACCGCTGGACCCAAAAGGTGCGGCGGATCAGCCGGCCCCCGAGCGGCTCGATAAGGGCCCACCAGTGCCAGCAGATCTCGATGAGCGCCGACGGCCGCAAGATCGCCTACCTGCAGGGCTATTCGGGGCCGGCGGACGACGACCAGGGCGACATCCTGGTGTACGACCGGGTGACCGGGCAGACCGCGCAGGCCGACGCCACCCCTGGGGGCGCGCCTGCCGACGCCTCCGCGACCAGCCCGGTGCTCAGCGCCGACGGCTCCAAGGTCGGCTTCAACTCCCAAGCCACCAACCTCATGCCGGGCACCGATCCGAACGACGGCTGGAACGCCTTCGTCCGTGATCTGCGCAGCGGCACGCTCCAGCGCTACGACGGCCACAACCCCACCGACCTCACCCTGATATCGGATCTGTCGGCGGACGGCTCGAAACTGCTCCTCAACACAGCGGACAAAGACCGCAGGACACTGGGCCTGATCCTGCGCGATCTGCGCACCGGCCACGAGGAACTGCTCTCACCGGGGCAGGACGGCAAACCCGTCACCGTGGGGACCGCAGCGCTGAGCACGGACGAGACCACCGCCGTCTTCGCCTCCTATTACCCCGGCCTCGTCCCCGAGGACACCAACCTCATCGGAGACGTCTTCGCCCGCACCCTGCGCTGAGCCACCGGCCGGGGCCCCGCCTCATGCGCGGTTGGGTGTGCCGTTCTTCTTCTTGTCGTCGCGCGCCTCGGCGATGCCGAAAGCGGTGAGGAAGAAGGCCGGCCGTGGCCGGATCGCGAGCCGCGACCCACTGACCCGACTGGCCGACTGCGCCTGCCGCGGGCGGTGATCGGCAGCTCCGGCGCCCGGACCCTCAAGAGCTCTCCGCGGCGAAGCCGGTCAACAGCGCCTCAATGGCGTAGCGGAACCGGGTCTCGTCGTCCGTGCCGGCCCTTCTCCGCGCCGCCTCGACCAGCAAGGGATACCGGTCCTGCTCAAGGGCGGCCAGCCACGCCGCCGAGCCGACACCATCAGCGGTACCGGCGTGGGCGGCCTCAGCAGTAGCGTGGCCCACGGTGAACAGGGTCAGGGTGTTCACCATGTCCAGCGCGCCGCCGAGCGCGAACCCGGCCGCGGTGAGCGCGGTCAGCACCCGCTCCACCGCGTCCAGCGTCGCCGGGGTCACGGCAGGACGTACCGCCACCAGGGGCAGGACGCCGGGATGGCGGAGGAGGGCGGCGCGCAGCGCTCCGGCGTAGTCGCGGAGCATCCCCTGCCAGTCGCCGGATGCCCGTGCCGCTGGAACGGCCGCGGCGAGGACCCGTTCCACCAGGCCGTCGAGCAGCGCGTCCTTGCTGGGCACATAGTGGTAGACCGTCATCGCCTCCACACCCAGTTCCTGGCCCAGGCGCCGCATGGTCAGCGCCCTGACCCCCTCTCGGTCGGCCACCGCCAGCGCGGCGTCCAGCACCAGCCCCCGGCTCAGCCCCGCGCGTTGCCCCGGCGTCCTGTTGGCCGTCACGGTTCTCACCCCTTGACTTTCTTATGACGTAAGAAGATCCTAGCGCCAGCAAGATTCTTACGGCGTAAGGCATGAGGTGTGGAGCATGACTGTCGAGGCGAACAAGCGAGTCGTGACCGGATTCCTGCGTGCGGTGAACGGGCGCCGCCTGGATGACCTCGACCGTTACATGGCCCGGGACGTCATCGACCACAACAAAATCATTTTTGGCGAAGCGGACGAACCGGGCGCCGCCTTCGACGGCTTCCGCCAACAACTCGACGCCTTCGGCGAATGCCGAATGGATTACCAGGAGCTGATCGCCGAAGGCGACACGGTCGTTGCCCGCCTCGTTGTCTCGGGCACTCACACCGGCTACCACCCGCGCATGCCCGAGCCCACCGGACGGCCCTTCGCGGTCGAGCAAATCTGGGTCTTCACCATCAAGAACGGGCGGATCGCGGAGATCCGGGCGGTCAGCGACCGCTTGGGCATGTTCCAGCAACTGGGTTGGCACTGGCCCGACGCGCCGGCCTAGTCCCATGCCCGGACCACAACGACGATGCCGGAGACATTGCGGCGAGGCGTGAGTGCCCGCGTTCACCCGGCGGACCCCGGGCGTGGTCGGCCACCCGTTCGACCAGCTCCCGGTCGTGCGAGATCAGGAGCACGGCGGTCCCCGCCTGCTTGACCCGGCACAGCACCTCGGCCAGGCGTTCCTTCGCCCGCGCGTCCAGGCGCTGTTCCGGCTCGCCCAGCATCAGCAGCCGCGCGGGCCGTACGAGGGCGGCGCTCAGCAGGAGGGCCTGGCGCCGGCCGACGGACAGGGCGTCGGGGAAGGCATCCCGGCGCTCGGCGAGCCCGAGCAGTTCGAGGATGTGCTGGACGCGGACCGGGCCGTGGTCGGCAGCCGACGCGGCCCTACGTGGGGGCGAGCGCGTCGACCTCCGCCAGCGCCTTCGGCGTCACCGTACGGAGGAACGGGACGATGATGAGCACCGTGGCCACGGCGAACACCGCGAAGGCCGCGCGCATGCCGACCCACTCGGCGAGCACGCCCACGAGGCCGGCGCCCAGCGGCATCGCGCCCCAGCTGAAGAGGCGGGCGGCGGCGTTGTACCGGCCGAGCATGCCGCCGTCGACGAGCCGCTGACTGATGGTGCGCGAGTTGACCGTCCACAGGATGCCGCCCATGCCGCCGAAGAAGGCGCCGGTGGCGACCACCCAGAGGTTGGTGGAGATCACGGGCGCGGCGACCATCGCGGCGGTGCCGAGGAGGTCGGCGAACATCGACCAGCGCCGGCCGAGCAGCCGGTTCACGGTGGTGACGGTGAGCGCGCCGACCAGGCCGCCCGCGCCCAGGGCGCTGAGCAGGATGCCGTACTCGCGTGCGTCGAGCCGCATCAGGGACGTGGCGACCAGCGGCATGAGCGCCAGCCAGGCGCCCCAGCAGGCGGAGAGCACGGTCAGCGCCAGCGCCATCAGCCGCAGCAGGCGCTGCTGCCACAGGAAGCGGACGCCCTCGGCGATGCGCTGGTTGACCGAGCCCTCCGGACGGGCGCCGTCGGCCCGGGGCTTGAACCGTCCGACGAGGAAGACCAGGACGAGGGTGCCGAGCAGATAGCCGACGCCGGTCCAGCCCAGCGCCGCGCTGGCGCCGGCGGCCACGAGGAGGCCGCCGACGAACGGGCCGCAGAACTCGTTGCAGGCGGTCTCCGCGCCCGCCACCCACGCGTTGGCCCGCTCCTGCCCGGCCGGGGCGACCGCGGACGGCACGAGCGTCGCGGCGGAGGTCAGGGCCACCACCTCGGCGACGCCCAGGACCAGGCCGGCGATGTACAGCGCCGGGACCGTCACCGCGTCCCGCAGGGAGAGCACCAGCAGTGCGGCCACGACGAGCATCCGGGCGCCGTCGGCCAGCCAGAGCAGCAGGCGCCGGTCGAAGCGGTCCACCAGCACACCCACGTGCAGGGCGACCAGCAGCCACGGGAGCGTGAGGGTCAGGCCGACGCCGGCCACCTGGGCGGGCGAGTCGGTCAGCCTCGTGGCCATCAGCGGCAGGACGACCTTGGTGACGCCGTCGGCCAGGTTCGTGATGGCGGTGAAGCCCACCAGGACCGCGGTGTTGCGGGTGCTGCGGTCGCGTGCCGGGGCCTGCTCCGTCCGCCGCTCGGGCTCCCTGGACGGCTCGGGCTCGGTGGACGGCTCCAGCTCGTCCAGCACATCTGCCATGAGTAACCCCCTAAAGCGTTTTGACGGTTAGTATGGCAGTGGCAGGATGGACGCGCAGCCGGAAATCGGCCACCACCGCTCAAGGGGTGCCGACGGGCCGACAGCGGTCCCGGATACCGACGACGACGATCAGGAAGGCGCCATGCCCGCGCTCGCCCCCTCCCCCGCCGCCGCGCTGATCGAGGCCTTCACCAACACCGTCGACCTGGAGAGCGGCGACGACGACGTGGCCACCCCCGGTGAACTGGCGCGCTGGCTGGCCGACCGCGGGCTCGCCGACGCCGCCCTCCGGCTGAGCGCCGACGAACACGGGGCGTTCCTCACGCTGCGTGCCGGAATCCGTGAGGCCCTCGACGTCGCCGACCCCGTGTCGCCGCACCGGCTCGCCCAGGCCGACGCGGTGCTGGCCGAAACCCCCGTCCTGGTGACGCTGGACCGTTCCACGTGGGGCGACCGCGCCCAGCCGCTCGCCCCCGCCCCGGGCCTCGCTCCCGCGCGCACGGCGCTGGCCCGACTGGCCATCGCCTGGACGGAGGTCGTCCTGACCGGGCAGCTCGACCGGCTCAAGCGCTGTGCCGAGCACAGCTGCGGCTGGGTGTTCTGGGACGCCTCCAAGAACCACAGCCGCCGGTGGTGCTCGATGCGCGTGTGCGGGAACCGCACGAAGTCACGGCGCTACGCGGCCCGGCGCCGGGACGCTTGAACCGCCCCAACGACACGCCGGGCTCGGACGACCTGAGCCCACGCCTCGGCCGTGGTTCAACCGTGGTCAACGGTGGCTCAGCCGTGGTTCAGCCAGAACAGGAGGGCGAAGATGCCCAGCAGCGAAAAACTGACAACCCCTCCGACCCCGATGGCACGTCGCTTCAGCCCGCACCACCCGAGCATGACCAGCGCTGGGGCCCACCCGCACGCGTAGGAGATCCACCCGACACGGTGGGCCGTCTCACCGCCGACGAAGTTGAAGCAAACGAAAGCGACCGTGACGAACACGGCCGGCGCGGCCCAGAGATTGTCGGAGACGGCTTGTTCCCATGTCTTCTTCAACTACGCACAGCTCCCCGTGAATGTGCTGTTGCCCCTGGCGCGAAGGGCATCACGGCAGTATGCGGGCCCGGCCCTCACCCCTGCCAGTCCACCGCCCAGCACGCTGACACCAGGCCTTCTCAGGGCCCCACGCCTATTGGCCCATGAAACATGCGAAACGAGGCCACCAGCACATGATCGAAGCATCTATTGACGCTGTTCCGGGGCTGCTTCCGCGGTTCTGCCTGTTAGCGCTCATTCTCGCCGTCCCGACAGCTCTCATCGCCATGGCGAGGAGACGACCAGTCGTTGCCCCCACTCTGCTGGCCGCCTCTGTGGCAGGGGCGGTGTCCGTCACGCTGCTCCCGGGCAGTTCCGAAGACGCCATGCGTGGACTGTGCGATACGGGGCAACCCTTCCCCTCCCTCTTCTCGTCACCCTCCGCCCTGCTGAACGTCGCCCTGTTCACGCCTGTCGCCATTCTCGGAGTGCTGGTCCTTCGCCGCCCCGTCACGGTCATCGCCGTCCTGACGCTCTTCAGCGGCTTCGTGGAACTGATCCAGGCCACCACACCCCTGGGGCGGTCCTGCAGCGTCACCGATATCGCCGCCAACACCACAGGAACCCTGATCGGCTGCTGCGCGGCGGCAGCCTGGCTGCGCCTACGGAACGACCGCATCACGTGGTTCTCCAAGGACGTCGTCTGGGCAGCCGGGCTCGCCATCCTCGGCATCGCCGGCGTGACCGGCCTCCTGCGTTCCGTGACGACCCCGGTCGACACAGTCACCGCGCTGGACCGCGCCGAAGCGCACACGCGCAGCATGGACGAGGCCTATGAGTGGATATCCCGGGTGGCCGAAGACGTCTTCGGAAAAGGAACCGCGGTGGGAGAAACGGAAGAGGACAAGGGCGAGACTCGCACCAGGATCACGGTGAGAACCAACCGCGGGGAACTGATCGTGTGGTGGCCGGACAAGACGGTGGAACACGCCTGGACGTATGACCCGGCAGGCAGGAGAGCCCCCTGAGCTCCAGGCGTGCCGTCAGCGTTGGAGTCTCAACGGTCAACCCCCGCGCACGGGTTCCGCGTCCCTCCCATCACAGGGGTACACCCAGTCCCCGCCATGATGTGGAGGCCTCGCCCATGAAGCAGCGGTTCGCACGTGCCGCCTCGCTCGCTCTCGCCCTCGCCGTGGGCATGGGAGCCGGCGCGCTCACCCCGTCCGCGTACGCGGCGCCGGCAAGGGGCGGTGGACACGAGGCGACGCGCGCCGCGCTGCGGGACCTGGTCGAGAAGGGCGGGCTCCCGGGGGTGGCCGCGCAGGTCCAGGACGGCAAGGAGAAGTGGTTCGGCACGGCCGGTCACGCGGACACGGCCACCGGCCGCAAGCGATCCGCCGGCGACCACTTCCGCGCGGCCAGCATCACCAAGACGTTCATCGCGACCGTCCTGCTCCAACTGGATGCGGAAGGGACCCTGAGCCTGGACGACACCGTCGAGACATGGCTGCCCGGGCTGGTACGCGGCAATGGGTACGACGGTGGCAACATCACCGTGCGGCAACTTCTCAACCACACCAGCGGTATCGCCGACTACCTCAACGATGAGGACTTCAGGCGCAACTCCTCGGGCCTCGGCTTCCCGCAGCACCGGTACGACACCCATACGCCCGAGGAACTGGTGGCGATCGCCCTCGCGCACCCGCCGCGGCCGAATCCCGAGAAGTCGCCCTCGTACTCGAACACGAACTTCGTCATCGCCGGGATGGTCATCGAGAAGGCGACGGGCCGTTCGTACAGCGAGGAGGTTACGCGCCGCATCATCCGGCCGTTGCGTTTGCGCGGGACGTCGTTCCCCGGCACGAAGCCACACATGCCGAAACCCCACCCCGTCGGTTATTCGCGGCTCCACCAGACGGCCCCCGACGCCGCCGTCCACGACGCCACCGAACAGAACATGACCTGGCTCGGTGCCGCCGGCGATGTCATCTCCACCAGCGGCGACCTCAACCGCTTCCACCGTGCCCTGATGCGTGGCGATTTGCTGCCCGCCGCTCAGCTGCGGCAGATGCTCGACGAGGTGCCGACGGAGAGCGGATTGGGATTCGGACTCGGCGTCGAATTCGCGGAATTGTCCTGCGGTGTGAAGGTGGTGGGCAAGACCGGCCGTACGAACGGTTCCCTGTCCGCGATGGTCGGCACGAAGGACGGTGAACACCAGTTGACGTTCAACGCCAACGGTGACTGGCTGCAGGACGAGTCGCTCTACGTCAACGTGATCGAGGCGGAGTTCTGTGGCGGCGTCCCGGCCGCGGCCGGGAAGTCGTCGCCGCTGGCGGGGCGGCTGCCCGACTCCCCGCGCTGACCGCGACGCACGTCCCGCCCCATCCCGTCCTGTCCCGCCCCGCCCGGCTGCCACCCTGTTGTGATCCTTCGGGCCGCGAGCCGGGGCAAGCGCGAGGGTGGGCCGGGAGATGGGAGAGGGCGACGCCGGTGGGCCGGCCCGGCCTGGATATCGCACCGGGGCACGGCGGCGTGTCGTAGAGGTCATTCGGTCGTTCATGTCCAGGAGAGCCCGACTTATACCTCTGAGGAGAATCGATGCGTCGAGCCTGTACGACAGTCGCCATGGCCGCAGCCGCCCTGGCGTTCGGACCCGCCGGCGTCAGCCAGGCATCCGAGCCCCCGAACGTGGGTGGTCTGACCACTCTCGACCCGGCCGGCTTGGGTGCCACCGTGGACGGCGCCGCGCAGCGGGCGACGAACATCGCCGGGGACGCCGGGAGCAAGGCGGTGAAGAAGGGCGTTCCCACGGCGGGCAAGGTCGGCGGCAAGGTCAGCAACAAGGCCATGACGAGAGCGACCTCCACGGCTCAGGAAGCCGCCGGTGACGCCACGGACGTCCTGGCCGACGCCACGGATGTCCTGGGAGAGGCGGCGGTGGCGGCCACCGAGAGCGGGCCGCCGATCGACAGGCTGCCGACCGGTGAACTCATCGCCGAGTTGCCGATGAACCAGCTTCCCGTGAAGGGCGGTCTTGTGAGGTGAAGCGGCCGGCGGGAGCGGCTCCCGGCCTCGGCTCGCGCCCGACCGGGAGCCGCTCCCGCCTGTCCGTCGCAGGAGGCGTGCGGTCGGTGACGTCACGCCTCCGTGACGCGGGCCGCTGGCGCCTGACGCGGTGGCGCCGCGGCCACGGGAAGCTCCCGCAGCGTACGAACGGGTGAGCAGAACACCGGGAGGAACGCGCCGGCCAGGCAGATCGCACCCGCCCAGACCGCCACCCGTACGCCTGCCGTCTCACCGACGAGGCCCCCGAGGGCCGAGCCGACGGCCAGGGCGCCGGTGAGCAGGAAGCGGAAGGTGGCGTTCATGCGGCCGAGCAGCGGGTCCGGGGTCACATGCTGGCGCAGGGCGACACCGAGGACGTTGTCGATCCCCGTCTTGGTCATGGCCACGAGCCATCCGGCACCGGCCACCCACAGCCACGGCCCGTCGCCGACCAGCCCGATGGCGAGGGCGGCGGGGGCGCACCAGAGCCCGGCCAGCCCCAGGGTGCGGCCGTGGCCGAAGCGGGCGGCGAGGCGGCGGGCCAGGCCGGCGCCGACGAGGAGGCCCAGGCCGCCGGCCGCCCAGTACGTTCCGAGCGCGCCGGCGGGCAGACGCAGTTCGCGGGTGAACAGCACCGGCAGAACAGCGTTGATCATCTGGGCGCCGAGGTTGGCGAGGGTCGCGGTGAGCGCCAGCGCGCGCAGTTCGCGGCTGCCGAGGACGTGGCGCAGTCCCTCCGCTATCTCGGTCCGCAGCCGTCGCCGGTCGGCGCGCACCGCGGCCGGGGCGTGTCGCCGGCCGATGCCCGTGAGGCCGGCGGCGGAGGCGAGGTAGGCGACGGCCCCGCCGAGGATCGCGAGGGGGGCCGTGAAGAGCTGGACCAGGAGGCCGCCGGCGCCGCGACCGGCGATGTTGGCGCCGGCCATCAGGCTCACGAGGGCGACGTTCGCCGGCACCAGGCGCTCGCGGCCGACCAGTTCGGGCAGGACGCTCTGCGAGCCGACGTCGAAGAACACCGTGGCGCAGCCGGTGAGCAGCACGACCGCGTACAGCTGCGGCAGTGACAGTACGTCCAGCCACCAGGCGACGGGGATCGAGGCGTACAGCGCGGCGCGGGCGGCGTCGGCGGCCACCAGCACCCGGCGGCCGGGCAGGCGGTCCACCCAGGCGCCCGCGGGCAGGCCGATGAGGAGGAAGGCGGCGGTGGACAGCGCGGCCAGCGCGCCGGCCTGGCCGGGGCCGGCGTCGAGCGTGGTGACGGCGAGCAGCGGGATCGCCACGTAGCCGACGTTGCTGCCGAGGTGGCTGAGGGCGCCCGCGGCGAAGAGCACGCGGAAGTCGCGCAGCCGCCACGGGGAATGAGGCGCTTCGTTCATGCCGGACACCGTGCGCGGCCGCCGGCCCGCTCACGCAGTGATTTACCCTCGGCTAAATGATCGAGATCGAGCTCGGCTTGGAGGACGTGGCCCGTACCCGCTTCGCGATCTCCCCGCTGTGGGAGGTGGTGTCCAGCGTCCGGGTGCTCAAGGGCGCGGACGAGCACGGCCTGCACCGCGCCTGGGCCGATCAGGTGCGCCCGCGGCTGGCGGCGGCGGACATCGACCTGGGGCCACTGTTCGACCTCGTTCCGGTGCCGACGCGCTCGCCCTGGGCGGGTCGCGTTCCGGGGTTCATCTGTCCGCCGCCCACGACGCCGCTGCCGTCGCTGGAGGTGGAGCTGGCCACGGTCCGGGCCACCCCGCCGGCGCTGCTGCACACGACGGCGGAGGTGCCGCCCGCGCGGATGGCGGCGCTGCGCGCCGATCCGGTGGGCGAGCTCGGGCGCCTGGCCGACGTGCTGGAGGCGTACTGGGAGCTGGCGCTGGCGCCGTACTGGTCGCGCATCCTCAGCTTGCTGGAGGGCGACATCCGCTACCGCGCCGGCCGCCTCGTCGAAGGGGGCGCGCAGCATCTGTTCGCGGACCTCGACCCCCAGGTCACCTGGGCGGGCGGCACCCTGCACCTGGAGCACCGCACGGCGCGCGCGGCGCGCCGGCTCGACGGCCGGGGCCTGCTGCTGGTGCCGTCCGCGTTCGTGTGGCCGCGCGTGTTCTCCGTGCTCAACGAGCCCTGGCAGCCCTCGCTGCGCTACCCGCCGCGCGCCGTCGGCACGCTCTGGCACACGCGGCCCGTGACCGTGTCCGATGCCCTGGCGGGGGTACTGGGCCGCTCCCGCGCGACGCTCCTGACCGAGCTGTGCGCGCCCGCCTCGACCACGGCCCTCGCCCGCCGTACGGGGCTGACGCCCGGTGGCGTCTCCCAGCACCTGACGGCCCTGCGCACCGCCGGGCTGGTCAGCGCGCACCGGGCGGGCAGGGAGGTGCTGTACGCGCGCACCCGGGCGGGAGAGATCGTGGTGGAAGCGGCGGGACGTCCGCGTACAACGGCAGGACCTACCGCAACTCGTACTTCTACGACCTGGTCAAGAACAGCGTGCTGCGCA
>NZ_JBPQTV010000082.1:0-22656 GCF_051386515.1 Streptomyces sp. URMC 123
GGGGCGGCCGGGCGGGGCCTGAGACGTTGCAGCTGCGGGGCGTTGACCAGGTTCACGGCGAACTGGCCCGGGGTGAGGTCGTCGAGGTCGTCCCGCCCGTACGCGCCCGCGAGCGCGGGCACCAGCCCGTCCGCACCGCGCAGCCGCAGGACGTCCGGGGTCTCTCCGGACGGCCGGGGCCGCAGATGGCGGGTGAAGACGGTGGCGCCGTCGGGGTCGTCCAGCGGTGGGTAGGTCCGGTCCAGCGGTTCGCCCACGGGCGGTGCGCCCGGCCCGCCGATGCTGCGTATCGAGATGACGTCCCCTTCGTCGATGCCGAAGTGGATGCCCTGGCCCGGCTCCATGATCTGCACGGTGTCGGGGACTTCGCCGAAGAGGACGAGCAGGGTGTCCTCGGCGATCCGGTCCTGCCGCAGCACCGCCACCGGCGCCCCGTCGACAGAAGCGGCCAGCGGGAAGTCCGGCCATGTCCGGACGAGGACGGACCGGATGAGCAGTCCCGCCGCGGGTTTGCGGGCCGGGGTGCGCCGGGCCGCGACCGCCGCGCGCAAGTGCGGGTCGAGGTCGCGGTCGGCGCTGGTGTGCAGGCCGAGGTCGGCGGCGCCGGCGACGACGGCGTCCAGCCACCCCTCGTCGACGCGGAACATGCGCAGCGACTCGGCCGGCAGCATCCGCTCGTCCGGTACGAGGTGGTTGAACGGGATGCCGTGGAGCAGGGCGAGCCGGTCGAGCCAGTCGGCGAGCGAACGGGCGGTGCGGGCCGCGGTCGACGACAGCAGTTCCACCGCCCGTGCCGAGGCCAGCGCGGCGCGGCCGGCGGCCCGGTCGTGCCGTATTCGCTGCGGTGCGACCGGCGCCGGCTCGTCCGGTGTCGGGGCGGCGAGCGCTTCGGCGAGCGGGACACCGGCCGGTTCGGCGAGTTCGCGCAGTCCGCCCAGGCCCCGGCCGGCGCTCGCGCCGGGACCGGTGCCGGTGCGCGAGCGCGCCGGGTCGCCGGCGGTCGCCCGGATGGCCGCGGCCTGGTTGGCCAGGTCCCGGCGGGCGCGGGTCATCTCGGAGGCGAAGGAGGGGTCGGCCAGGGCCGCGGTGCGGCCCAGCGTCCAGGCGGCCGCGTAGCTGACGTCGAACAGGCCGTGCTCGGCCTCGTACACCAGGGCGTGGTCGGCGGTGGTGTGACCCTTCTCGGCGACCTGCCCCGGGACCTCGGGGGCGGTGACCGGAGTGGCCGGGCCCCGGTACCAGGCATAGGTGAGCTCACCGGACAGCGTGCGGTAGGGCACCGGGACGTGGCCCAGCGCGAGCCGCCCGCGGGCGTACGCCTCGGCCGCGTCCCCGTCCTGCCCGGGCGGGGGCGGGGTCAGCCGCAGGGCGAGGTTCTCCGGGTCGTCGTCGCCGGGGGCGACGAGCCCGCGCAGCAGCGCGCCGGTGTCGAGCGAGCCCTCGGGGTCGTGCTGGAAGGACCAGGCGTGCAGCGACACCAGGCGGACCGTCTCGTGCCCGGTGGGCGGGGAGGGCACCAGGTGCGGCTCGTACCCCTCCAGCGAGACCAGGTGGGCGGCGTAGCGGCCGGGGGTGCGGGGGAAGCGGTTGGCGGCGACGACCGCGTACCGGCCCTCGGTGAGTTCCTCCTCGCCGGCCCGCTGTTCGGGCCGTTGTACGTCCCGTACGTGCGCGAGGTAGTACATCTCGTCCTGCCAGGGCGCGATCGCGCGGAACACGGCGGCCGGCACGTCGATGGTGGCGCACTTGCCGGCCCGTACGTCCTGCGGCAGTGAGGAGGCGGGCAGCGTGGGCCCGATGACGCCGGGCTCGGCGGGGTCCACCAGCTCCGCCACGGTGCGTGTCACGGTGTCGCCGAGCGCGCCGGGGTCGTCCTGCAGTTCGCCCTCGCGGAAGACCAGCAGCGCGATCCACGGCGCGTGGGCGCGGGCCCGCAGGCCGGACAGCTCCCGCTCCCAGGGCAGCACGGCCCGGGTCAGGGTGATGTGCGGCAGCACGGTGTCGTAGGAGCCGGCGCTGCCCGCCGCCGGGTAGTGGGCGTGCACCGAGCCGTCGTCGAGGACGAAGCGGGCCGCCCGGATCTCGTAGCTCTGCTCGCTGACCGGCAGCGGGGGCGCCGTGTCCAGGCGGCTGCCGTCGGCGTCGTAGAGCTCGTGGGTGGCCAGCACGGTGTAGACGCCCGCGCCCGCGTGCGGGGTGAGATGGTCGTGGAAGAAGACATGGAGCTCGGGACCGTCGGTCTCCCGCACGGTGGTCACCTCCGGGTGGGTGAGTAGGGAGTGGGTGGGAAGGGCCACCGGTCAGGCCGCGTCCGTCGCCATGGGGGCGTTGACCATCGTGCGGCCGGCCAGTTCCGCGTAGGCCACCAGCGGGGAGTCGGCGTTCTCGGCGGGCTGCAGACCCAGTCGGCCCAGGGCGGCGAACACGGCGGAGCGCCGGGCGGCGGTCTCCGGTGCGGCGAGCGTGGTGGTGATCACGCCGATGGTGTCGTCCGCGACACGCGGGGCGGGGCCGGCGGGGGCGGCGTTCCGCAGCGGCGTGGCGCCGTCCGGCAGGGGTTCGAAGCCGAGGGAGCGCGAGCTCACCGGACCGAGTCCGGTGCCGAGTTCGGGCTTGGGCACCTCGAAATGCAGCCCGGTGATCAGCCCGGGAACGAGGCCGTCCTCGTGGGTCGCGTCGGCCGGGTCGGCCAGCGGACGGCCCCACAGCGAGCGGGGCAGGCCCCGGCGCTGCACGGTGATCTGCCAGTCGTTGGCCACGGGGTCGAAGTCGAGGTCGCCCTTCTGGATGCGCACCAGGTGCCGGGAGGTGACGCCCCGCTTGCGCATCGGCCGGATGTCGATGGGGTCGGCGGTGGCGTACACCTTGTCGTTGATGCGCACCTCGGAGGCGGGCAACGCCGACTCGGTGGAGAACGCGAAGCCGTCCGGGGAGGCCAGCAGCGGCGCTCCCGCCGCGCTGCGCGCTTCGCTCTCCGAGGAGTCCACGTCCAGCAGCAGGCCCTTCTCCGGCTTGGTCCGCACAGGCGCGGGCAGCTGCATCTGGAACTCGCTCCACGGCACCGGCGGGGCACCGGCCCGGGCCGAACCGAAGTCGAACGAGAACGCGACGAACCACACCTTGACGGTGACCCTGCCGCCCATCGGCGGGGTCCACAACTGCAGGTCGATACCGACCTCGATGGACACGCGAACCTTCACGAACCAGACCTTGATCGTGAAGGCGACACCGATGGAGATGCCCAGCGCCAGGTCCAGATAGAACGGCTTCCACTGGATGAGCGCGTCCAGATGCGCTGTGAACCAGGCGCTCAGCAGCCCCTTCTCGTAGCGGGCGGCGAGTGCGCCACCGAACATCACCGCGCCCGGGGTGAGTGCCGTGTAGCCGGTGGCCCGGACGGTGACCCGGCTGCACGGGTTCCACTCCAGGCCCAGGCGGGCGGGCATGGGGTAGTGCGCGGGCACCGGGAACTGCGGGTGGTAGCCGCCGAGGCTGATGACGAAGTCGCCGGCCTTGTCGCCGCCCGTCCAGACGTGCACGGCGATGCCGCCGGTGAGACGGCAGGCCGGGTCGTGGATGTACGAGCCGGGGGCGACCGCCACGTCGAGCGCGAGCAGGTGCTGGTCGGACAGGTACGCCAGCCGCAGGTCGATGTTGAGCCGGGCGTACTCCTTCGCCCCGGGGAGAGCGTTCTTCGGCAGGCTGATGGAAGTGCGCCCCAGCAGCATCAGATTGAGCCGGTTGCCGAACTCGATCAGGGCCAGAGCCTGCGTCTCGATGAACCGGAAGGAGGTGAACCGCACCCCGGCGGCCACCCAGTACGAGCCCTCCTCGGGCCGCACCCAGCCGGCCGGGCCGGCGAGCCGGTCGAGCATCTCCATCGGCTCCGGCGGCTCCGGCGCCGGAGCGCCCGGCAGGGCGGGGGCGTCGTTCAGCCGCCCGATCAGGGGGAAGTCGGGCAGCTGAGCGGCGCTGGGCGGGATCACCCGGCTGTTGAGGCCGAAGCCGCCCGACACACCGGTGACCGTGAACGGCGGCGGCCCGAACAGCGAACGCCCGCCCGCCAGCAGGGCCTCCACATACAGGAACACCGTCGCATACCCGGCCGCGGCCCGCGAGAACCCACCCGCGCCCATCACCTCGACCATCGGCGTGCTGACCCTGACCAGGCCGAGCAGCCCGCCGGCTGTCTCGTCGTCCTTGCTGCCCGACCAGCGCAGCATCGCGTCGATGGCCATCGGCGGAGCACTGCGGCGCAGCGCGAGAGCGGCTCCGGCCAGCTGGTACCGCGGCACCCTGCCCAGCTTGAGCGGGATGACGAATCCGAGGCCGTCCAGGGAGAACACCGATCCGGCGATGCGCATCTCACCGACGAAATAGATGCGCAGGTACTTCTTGTCCTTGCCCCGCTTGAGCGCCGCGATCTCCAGCGGCCCGTAGGACACCGGCAGGCCAGGGAAGGCGATCTCCTTGTCCGGCTTCGGTTCCTCGTCCTTCTCCTTGAGGTAGTGCACGCTGATGGCGGGCATCTCGCCGCCGTTGACCTTCCAGGTGAGAACGCCGGTGAGGCCCTTTTCCCAGACGTCCTGGAGCGCCACGCTGGGGCGGGGGAAGATCGATGGGGAGAGATCGTAATCGGCCAGCACCTGGTTCAGTCGATCCGTCAGCTGATTGTCCAGCGGCTCGGAGACGTACAGCATGCGCAGGAGCGGGAAGGTCAGTGCTCCCTCGGGTATCCCGTCGCCGACCAACGGCAGGGTGGAGCCGTCGAACCCGACCCGCACGCTCAGGATGAAGGCTTTCACCGCCGGGAAGCCGGCCCGGCTGACCGAGACGAACACGCCGTCGACGGGTGTCGGGCCGCCCGGCTCGTCGCCATAGCCGGGAAAGTGTCCGGTGATCAGCTTTTCCCGGGTGGTCTGACCCTCGTAAATGCGGACGTTCTCCAGGCCCGGGACGAGATCGTCCGGAAGCTCCAGGCCCCCCAACTCCACCTCGTTCAGGATTTCGCGGAGCGTCATGTACTGGCGTTCAACCGGTGTCACGGCGGTCGGTTCCCCCCTGGCCCTGCGTCGGCCGGTCTGGTGTGTGGTGGTGGTCGGTGTGCGGGCGGGGCCCGGGCGTGAGGTATGGGCGTCAGGAGGAGCCGAAGTACGGGCTGACGGCGATGCTCATCGGGCGCTGGCCGTCGCGCATCGGGACGGCCCGGACCATGTCGTATGTCTCGGTGTCCACCACTGCCACGGTGTGGGAGTGATCGTCGCTGACGTAGGCGAAGGTTCCGGCGTAGTCGAAGGCGATGGCATGCGGGGTGCCGGGGCCGCCCGAGCCACCGACCGGGATGCGGCGGCGGACGGCGTGGGTGAGCGGGTCGGCGACCAGAATGCCTTCCTTGCTGTCCCAGGGCAGGCAGTACAGGCCGTCTCCGTCAGGCGGCAAGGCCAGGACCGTGCAGCGCGGCAGCGTCTGCTGGCACACGACCGTTCCGTTCCGTACGTCGAACGTGACGACTCCGCTTCCGCCGGCATGCAGGTGGATGCCGTCGGGCGAGACGGCCACCGCGTCCACTCCGCTGCCGTCGGGAATACGGAACGCCTGGCGCATCCGCCCCGCCTGAACGTCCACCTCGACGACCACGCCCCGGCCGTCGAGGTCCGCGCCGACGTACACGTACCGGCCGTCGGGGGAGATCACCGGCCGGCTGTAGCTGCTCCATAGGGAACTTCCCATCGCCCCGTCGGCCACGGGCGGCATGCCGAGGGCGGCGAACAGGTCGCCTGCCCGCAATTCGATCCGCTGGGTTCGCTGGTCGGTGCCGGCCCTGTAGGTGTCCAGGAAGAGCCGCCCGCCCTGTCCCCGATGATTGGTGGCGCAGTACACCAGGGAACCGTCAGGACTGAAGCACACACCGCCGCCCGGCATCTCGTCGTCGCCCGGGTGCAGTTCGGCGACGACGTGACGGGTGCCGGTGTCGACGCACGACCAGTGGTCACGAGTCCACACATAGAGCAGCCGCCCGTCCGGGCTCAGCTGCAGCGTGTCGGATGAATCGTCGAAGGGCGCGATGTCCAGGGTATGGACGACTTGATCGCCGTCCAGATCGATCACGTCGACCTTCCCCGATCCGCTGTGTATGCCCGTCTGCACATAGGCGAACCCGGCCGCGAACGCCGCTGACAGCCCCGGCCAGGTGGTGTCGTCGACGGGCCGCGCGGCGTCGGTGACCGTACGGGTGGCGAGCGTTCCCCGGGTGAAGGCGTCGCCGCGGAAGAAGTGGAACGTTCCCTGGGAGGGGTGCCGGACGGCGGCGTCGATCCCGGCCGTGAACTCCGGAGCGTGCTGGGCGAGTCCGGCCCATATCCGCTCCAGCGGCGCCGTCTCCAGCACGGTCATGGCCCGCAGGTCGTAGCGGGCGCACTGATCGCCCGCGAAGAGGTACACCTCGTTCCCCGGCCCGCCCGCCAGTGCGGCGTCGATGCCCTGCTGGAACGGCTGCGGCAGGCCGGGCAACCGGGCGGCGATGGTGGTGATCTCGGCGACCTGCCCGGTCAGCGGGTTCAGCCGCAGGCACTGGGAGCCGCGGAAGACCATCGCCCAGAGGTTGTCGGTGGCCATGGCGGCGTCGAAGCCGGTGCGGAACGCGGTGGGCAGCGCGGGCCACTGGCGCTCCAGCGGCCGGGCGCCGCTCGCCATGCGGCCGGCCGCCCAGTCGAACCGGGCGACGCGGCCGCCCAGAACGGCGAAGCCGGTTTCCCGGCCGTCGGGTTCGGTGACGGTGAGGAAGGCGTCGAGGACGGGCGGGGTGGCGGGCATGGGTGGCTCCCTGGAAATGCTGGTGGCGGATCAGGCGCTCAGTAGGTGGTGTAGGCGATCCGGTAGTCGCCAGGCCTCGACACTCCCGTGCGATGGACGCTGACTGCCCGGCGGGCAGCCACGTCGATCACGGTGAGTTCTGTCCCACCGTCCAGCAGGACGTAGGCATACGTGCCGAAGTGGTTGAATTCCAGGCTGACGCCAGTGCCGAGGCCACCGTGACCACCGATCGGGATGCGCCGCAGAACGGTGTGGGTGGCCGGGTCGGCGACCAGGACGCCACCATGGTCGGCTGCGGGCAGGCACCACAGCTCGCCGCGATCAGGGGTGAACATCAGCGCGCGGCACGGCGGGAGGACACCCTGCCGTACGACGGCACCCGTATGCAGGTCGATCGCGCACGTGCCCCGTTCCTGGGCGACGTGGGCGGTCCTCGCGTCCGCGTCGATCAGTATGTCGAGGGGCGCTCCGGCGTCGGGGACATGGAAGGTCTGCCGTACCCGTCGCTCGACCAGGTCCACTTCGAGCATGCGGTACGCCTGGCCCGTGTGGAATCCGACATACGCCATGTCCCCGGCCGGCGTGAGCGCCACGGGAGGCGCGACCGGCCAGCGCGATCCGGGCATTCCACTCTTGTCCGCCGGGCCCTCGTCCTGGGACTGCGGGGGCTGAACCTCCGGGACGTCGGCTCCGATGACGCCACCGCTCCCGGCCCCGGTCTGATCGTGATCGAAAAGGTGGATCATGGCGACAGTGCCTGGGGTGAGCGGGTCGGCGATCGTGAGATTTCCGTAGGAGTCGCTGTGCTGATTCCAGGGCAGGAAGTACGCCAGGAGGCCGTCCCGGCTGAACGTCACGCGCCGGCCGGTCATATCCCCGGCACCGGCCCAGAGTTGTCTGCCTTCGGCCATATCGATGCAGGTCCACCGAGGGTATGCGCCGCCTCTGAGGAGATGGAGGTAACGGCCGTCCGGGGTGGTCGTGGGCGACCCTTCGTTGCCCATGGGCGCGCTCTCCCCGGACTCCAGGTCGAGGGCGTACGCGGCCCTGATGTCCGAGGCGGTGATCAGGTGTCCGCGGGTGAAAGCCGGCAGCAGCCCCGGCCACGCCGACCCGGTCACCGGTGCCGCGGCCTGGTCGATGGTGGCCGTGGCCAGCGCGCCCCGGGCGTACTGGCCGCCACGGAAGAGGTAGCAGTGGCCGCTTTCCGGGTCGTACGTGGCAGCTCCCAGCCCGTGGGCGAACTCCGGCGCCTTGGCGGTCAGTCCACTCCATGTCTCGGCGATCGACTTCGCCTCGACCACCGCCGGCACGCGCAAGTCGTAGCGGGCGCACTGGTCCCCACTGAACAGGTATACCTCGTTGGCGCCGGGGCCGGGCAGCGCCGCGTCGATGCCCTGCGTGAAGACGGTGGGCAGCCCGGGGAAGCGCGCGGCGATGGTGGTCAGTTCACCGATCGTGCCGTCCACCGGATGCAGCCGCAGACACTGGCTGCCACGGAACACCCACGTCCAGGGATTGTCCGCCGGTGTGGTCAGGGCGGCGTCGAAGCCCAGCCGGAACGCCTCCGGCAACTGCGGCCAGCGCTGCGCCAGCGGCACCGCGTCGACGTCGTACATCCGCCCGTCGGTCCAGTTCCAGCGGGCGACCCGCGCGCCCTGGACCGCGTGTCCGATCCGGGTCCCCTCGGCATTGGTGACCGTGAAGAACGTGTCTATCGCGTGCCCCGCCATGGGTGACTCCTCGTGTGCGACCGGCGACGAATCATCACCGGACCGAACACGCACCGTCAACGCGGCACACCCTGTGCGTCACCCCCGGGACGGCTGAAAATGGGTGTCGGTCGGGACGCGTTCGCCGCCACCGCCCTTCCCGCGGCCGGGCGGTGACGGCGAACGGCCGCGGAAACCCCTCGCTCCGGTATGCCGCAACGTTGGCCTGATCGGAGGGGCTGTTCATCGCCTGCTCTGTTCGGTCGTCAGGAACAGGCGATACCCGTTCCCGACGACCGTCATGCGGACGCCACGCGCGTACGACGCACGGGCGGACCGCCGCTGTTCGCTCCTCAGCAGGGGGCGTCGGCGCCGGTGTTGAAGTCGCCCTGCTTACGGCCGAGAGTGGTCAGTTCGGTGTCGGCGCGGGTCGTGCGGTTGCAGTCGAGGACGTCGACCAGCGGCCCGTAGCATCCGGCCGTGGCCCCGACGGCCAGGTTCGTCGGCGCGCACCACACGTCGCCGCCCTCGGCCGACTGGAAGACGATCCGCCCCTTCTCCAGGTAGACGTCGTGCCGCGTGGCGTTCTGCACGACGAGCACGGCCTGCGCGTGGCCGTTCTTGCCCACGTTCCTGGTCACGATGCAGGTCTTGAAATTCAGCCCGCCCCAGACGCCCTTGTAGGCCTGGTGCGCCACGTACTTGGGGCAGTCCCAGCTGCTGTTGGTGTCCACGGGCTTCCAGTTGACCGTGGGGCTGGCGACGGCGGGCGAGGCACACAGTGCGAGGGCGCCAGCGGCGGCCGCCGTGACCGCGGCAAGACGTCGGAACATGAGGGTCCCCCTGAGGAAGAAAGGGCCCGGGCCGGCCCCGGGCTCGATGATCATACGCATGTTCGAACACGCGATCCCGGTGTCGCGCGGATGAGGCCCCGGCGTCGCACGGATGAGGCCCGCGGCTCGGCGCAGGGGCGATCACGACAGCAGGCGCGCGTATGCGGAATCGCCCCAACAAGCCCCGAAAGGACGACACAGCGGCAAATCACCGCGTATGAGAAGCGCCCCGTGCACCATGGGCGGCGGGCCGGACCCGGGAGCCGCGAGCCGGACCGGGAGCCGGCCGTCTCGCCGTCTCGCAGCACACCAGGAGAGTTCGTGGTCGATCCGCATCGCCGGAAACTGCTGGGGCTGGCGGCCAAGGGGCTGCTCGCCGGGCTCACCGGTGCCGCCCTCGGCGGGCCCGGCAGCCGGGCCTACGCCGCCGCCGCGTCCCGCACACACTTCCGCGCCCTCGTGATCGGCTCGGGCTTCGGCGGCTCGGTCGCCGCCCTGCGCCTCGGGCAGGCGGGGGTCGACACCCTGGTCGTCGAGCGCGGCCGGGAGTGGCCCACACTCCCCGACCGGCCCGAGTTCGGCTCCTCCACCAGGATCACCAACACGATGTTCTGGTTCCGCCACACCACCCGCTGGCCCGGCATGCTGCCCCTCCCCGTCCCTCCCGCGCCCGGCGTCATGGAGGTCTCCGAGGAGCGCAACCTCGACATCGCCTGCGGGGCGGCCGTCGGCGGCGGCTCCATCGTCTACACCGGGGTGACGGTCGCCCCGCCCCGGCCCTACTTCGAGAGGCTGTACCCGGCCGGGTTGCGCTACGACGAGTTCGCCGGGCGCTGGTGCCCCCTGGTGCGGACCATGCTGCGCCCCAGCCCGATGCCCCGGGACGTCTACGACTCCGCGCCCTTCACCCACTCCCGGCTGTGGGACCGGCAACTGGCCAGAGCGCGGATGGCGACACACGCCATCGACTCGACCTTCGACTGGCGTGTCGTCCGGCAGGAACTCGCCGGCGCCGTCCCACCGTCGGCGACCATCGGCGAGTCCGACTTCGGCTGCGGCAACGGGGCCAAACGCGATCTCACCCGCACGTATCTGCCCGCCGCTCTGGCCACCGGCAACGTGCAGTTGCGCGCCCTGCACGAGGTGCGGTCCATCGGCCGCACACGCGGCGGCGCCTACTCCGTCGTCGTACGGCGGCTGGACGAGGACGGCACCGTCCTCGGCACCACCGAGTACACCTGCGACATGCTCTTCGTCGCGGCCGGCACGCTCAACACCAACCGGCTCCTCGTGGCCGCCCGGGAGGAGGGCCGCCTGCCGGACCTGCCGGACACCGTCGGCACGGGATTCGGGGACAACGGGGACCAGGTGAACCTGCGCTCCCAGCCCCTGGAACCGATCGGTCCCGTCCAGGGCGCGCCCTGCGCGTCCACCGCCTTCTTCCCCACGGAGTTCGAACTCCCCCTGCGCGTGGAGAACTGGCTGCTGTCCGGCTACGCCAGCCTTCCGGCGACCGCGACCTTCGCCATGACCGTGGACACCGACCACCGGGGCACCTTCCGGTACGACCCGTCGAGCCGCCGGGTGGTGCTGGCCGACTGGACGAGGGAGAAGTCGGCGGCCGCGGCCCGGTCCACGCTCGCCTTCAGCGCCCGCGTCATCGCGGCCAACCCGGGCAGCCTCCCGATCACGCTGAACAATCCGTACACCTTCACCGGCCACCCCGTCGGCGGATGCGTCCTGGGCCGCTCCACCGACCTGGAGGGCCGGGTCAGGGGCTGCAGGGGCCTGTACGTGGTGGACGGCTCGCTGCTGCCGGGCAACGTGGGCGGCGCCAACCCGTCCCTGACGATCGCGGCCATCGCCGAACGCGCGCTGTCCGGCATCATCGCCGCGGGTGGGTGAGGCGGGGCGCGCACCGCTGTGCCGTCCGCTGTCCGTCTCCCCGCGTGGGTCGACGGCGCGGCCGCGGCAGTTTCGGCGCGCGCCCTGAGCCTCGGGCGCTGACCGCGCCGGTGCGGTGGCCCCGGGTGGTGGGCCGGTTGTCAGGGGAGAATCTGCAGCCGCACCGCGCTCCGGGTGCCCCGCAGACCGGTGGCGAGGCAGTCCGTGGGGAGTTGCTGAGGCAGCGCGGTCACGGTCCGGCGTACGAGGTGGCCTGCACCGCGGCCCTCGGTGACCCGGCCCGACTGCAGGACGACCAGGACGCCTGCCACGCGGGCGGTGGTGCCGCCGTCGATGACGATCACCGACGTGCCGCCGTCGGCGTAGCGCACGACTTCCCTGCCGCTGGCGCCGGAGAGGGAGACACAGGACGCCGAAGGTGCGAAGGCGTCGAAGGAACTGGTGGCCGGGATGGTGCGGCCGCCGGGGCCCACGGTGCAGGTGTAGCGCACGTCGGCGTGGTTGCGGGTCTTCCGAGGCAGGAGGGTGAGCGGCGGCTCGTAGCGGCTGTGGGACGTGCCCGTGCAGTCGACGGCCCCGCGCCCCGCTGTTCCGGCTTGTCCGGCCGGTGCCCACACCAGCGACGAGACCAAGAGCGCCAGGGAGCCGAGCATCACTGTCACACCGCGCTTGCGTACCACGCGCACCTCCATGAAGTCCTGTTGCGGTTACCGGCACGTGGCTACCCGGCGGTGTGTCGATCGATCCGAAACCTTTGGAGTGCGCGCCGGCGCGCGTCTGCCGCGGCGCGCTGTCGCACACGCCTGCCCTCCCGGCGGTCCGCTTGCCGTCCGGCACACGCCGGGTAGGAAGCGCCGGACGAGTGCCGAACGAGCCTTGTCGAGCGTTCGGGCCGGAACCGATCAGGAGGAGAAGCGAGTGAGCCGCAGGAGTGCCGCCGCCACAGCCGCCACCGCCGCGAGGGTGCGCGTGTTCGCCATGATGGACACCGACGGGGACCGGGTCGTCACCCGGCACGACTACCTCTCCCGGATCGACCGGACCGTCGTGGCCACGGGGCGTACGGAGGACGACCCGCTCGTCGTCGCCGCCCGCGCGGAAGGTCTCAAGGCCTGGGGCGAGATGGACGCGGACGGTGACGGGAGGCTGACCTTCGACGAGTACGACGCCTGGGTGGGCGCCGACAAGTTCGACACCGTCTGCCGTTTCGCGCTCGGCGCGCTCTTCGACCTCGCCGACGCGGACGGGGACGGTGCCCTGGACAAGGCCGAGTTCACCGCGTTGCGCACCGCGCTGAACAACCCGCCGGAGAACGCCGCCGCCGCGTTCGACGCGCTGGACAGCGACGGCGACGGCCTGGTCGACCGCGACGCGTACCTCGGATCGATCCGCGCCTACATCGTCGGCGACAGCAGCCCGATGGGCGAGGCCTTGTACTAGGGCCCGGTGGCCGACCACCGCGGCTCAACGGGGCGTAAGGGGGTGGAGGGGGTGCCTGTGCGGGGTGACCGGCGCGTCGTCCTGGTCACGACAGCTGGCTCCGCTGATGCCGCGGGTCGTCACTGGGCGGCCAGGGGCGGCAGACCGCCAGGTCATCAACGGGATCGTCTACAAGATGCGCACCGGCATCTCGTGGCGCGGCCTGCCGGAACGCCACGGGCCCTGACAGACCCTGGTCCGGCCGTGCGGCCGGTGGCGAGCTCGGCCGCCCCTGGCGCCGCCCCGCCCCGCCGATCAGCAGCCGCAGGAGCACCCCGCCGCGGCCGCGGCCGGCTCACCCGGTATGCCGCAGCAGGCATCCTCGTCGCCGGAAGCGGCGCTCTTGCCGAGGGTGTCGACATCGGCCTTCACCACGTACACCTCCCAGGGCTCCCGACCGGGGCCGTGGACCCACACCTTGTCCTGGAGGGCGTAGCAGCAGGAGGTGTCGTTCTCCTCGAAGGTGGCCAGGCCGGCGTCCTTGAGACGGCTGGTGGCGGCGGCGACCTGCTCGGTCGAGTCCACTTCGACACCGAGGTGGTCCAGGCGGGTCTCCTCGCCAGGCTCGCCTTCGATCAGGACGAGCTTGAGCGGGGGCTCGGTGATGGCGAAGTTCGCGTAGCCCTCGCGGCGCTTGGCCGGTTCGGTGCCGAACAGCTTGGAGTAGAAGGTGATCGACGCCTCCAGGTCGGCGACACGCAGAGCGAGCTGGGCACGGGACATGAGATGCCTCCCCACTGACTGCATCGGCGGATGTCGATGCAGTACCAGCGTGGCACCTGATTAGATGGACGTCAACATAGATGAATGACAATTCAGCGGCGGGATGTCGGCGGTCACGGAGTCCGCTCGGGGGCGATCTCGGCGATCAGGCCCTCGACCAGCACCTTGATCCGGTCGCGGATCGGCCGAACGGCCTCGACGCCCTGCCCCGCCGGGTCCTCGAGCTTCCAGTCCAGGTACGCCTTGCCAGGGAAGACGGGGCAGACGTCGCCGCAGCCCATGGTGATGCAGACGTCGGACGCCTGGACGGCGTCGACGGTCAGGATCTTCGGGGTCTGGGCGGCGATGTCGATGCCGACCTCGCGCATCGCCTCGACAACGGCGGGATTGACGCTGTCGGCCGGGGCGGAGCCCGCGGACCGGACCTCGACACGGTCACCCGCCAGGCGGGTCAGCCACGCGGCGGCCATCTGGGAGCGGCCGGCGTTGTGGACGCAAACGAAGAGAACGGAGGGCTTCTCGGCGGAGGACTTCTCGGGCATCGGGATCTCTCTTGTCTCGCGGGGGAAGGCGCCGCATCAGCGCCCGCTGGCGTCAGCCACCGATGATGTGACAATATCAGCCCATGCTGACATCAGTCGATGCTGATCTGATTCGGGTGCTCGCGGACCCGCTCAGGCTGAGGATCGTGACCCTGCTCGCCCACGAAACGCTGTGCACCACGCATCTGGTCGAGGAGACGGGCGCCAGGCAGACCAATCTCTCCAACCATCTGAAGGTGCTGCGCGAGGCGGGCGTGGTGGAGACCGAGCCGTGCGGCCGGTTCACCTATTACAAGCTGAAGCCCGAGGTCATCGCCGCCCTGGCCGGGCAGTTCACCGAGCTGGCCGAGCACGCCCGTACCGCCGCCGGCCGGAAGAGGTCCTGCCCGTGACCCGCGCCGAAGCGCCCGCCGTCACGGAGGAGACCGAGGGCGCCTCGGTCGTCGCCAAGCTCTCCACGCTGGACCGTTTCCTCGCCGTGTGGATTCTCGTCGCCATGGGGCTCGGCCTGGGACTGGGGCGCCTGGTCCCCGGCCTGAACGACGCCCTGGCCGCGGTCGAGATCGGCGGTGTCTCGCTGCCGATCGCCGTCGGCCTGCTGATCATGATGTACCCGGTGCTCGCCAAGGTCCGCTACGACAGGCTCGACGCCGTCACCGGCGACAAGAAGCTGATGGTCTCCTCCCTCGTCGTCAACTGGCTCCTCGGGCCCACGGTGATGTTCGCACTCGCGTGGACCTTCCTGCCGGACCTGCCCGAGTACCGCACCGGCCTGATCATCGTCGGCCTCGCCCGCTGCATCGCCATGGTCATCATCTGGAACGACCTCGCCCGCGGCGACCGCGAGGCCGCCGCCGTCCTGGTCGCCCTGAACTCCGTCTTCCAGGTCGTCGCCTTCGGCCTGCTCGGCTGGCTCTACCTGGACCTGCTGCCCAACTGGCTCGGCCTCGGCAGCGGCGAGCACCTCGACATCTCCCTGTGGAAGATCGCTCTGAACGTGGTCGTCTTCCTCGGCGTTCCGCTGCTGGCCGGCTTTCTGACCCGCCGCCTGGGCGAGCGGAGGATGGGCCGCGCGGGCTACGAGGACGCGTTCCTGCCGAAGATCGGTCCGTGGGCGCTGTACGGGTTGCTGTTCACGATCGTGATCCTCTTCGCGCTCCAGGGGAAGACGATCACCTCCCGGCCGGCGGATGTCGCCCGGATCGCACTGCCCCTGCTCGCCTACTTCGCGATCATGTGGTTCGGCAGCTTCGCCCTCGGCAAGGCCATCGGCCTCGCCTACGACCGCACCGCGACGCTGGCCTTCACGGCGGCGGGCAACAACTTCGAGCTGGCGATCGCGGTCGCCATCGCCACCTTCGGTGTGACCTCCGGCCAGGCGCTCTCCGGCGTCGTCGGCCCCCTCATCGAGGTCCCCGTCCTGGTCGCCCTCGTCCACGTCTCCCTCGCCTGGCGGCGCAGGTTCGCCGCGGCTCGGCCGTCCCGGCTTCCCTGAGCCACTCGGTGCGGCCGGCGCGCGGGCCGCGACGCTCGACGAGCGCCGGGCGGGGGGCCGTCGGACCATGGTGGACATGGCCAGTCACACGCGAGTGGACGCGGACCCGGCGAGAACGGCCCGGCGGGCCCTGCTCTCGGCCGGGGCGTACGCGATGCCGTCGGCGGATGTGTCGGCGCGTCTCGGAACGGACGCCGACGGCTGGGCGCGGTTCGCCGCCCACTGGGACGACCTGGTGACGGACCCGTACGCGGCCACGGACGGTACCCGCCGACTGCGCCGTTACGGGACCTTCGCCCTGACGGACGCGGGGCACATCACCCCGCGTCCGCACGGTGGGTTCCTTCAGCCGGAGGCCACCAATCCGCTGTACGCGGGGGTCGAGCGCCACTTCGCGCCGCTGACCGCCGCCTTTGTCGCCGACCCCTTGTTGGCAGCCCTGATCACCCTGCTGGGCGAGGTGGCCGGCTGCCTCGACGAGCGGCCCGAGTGGACCGTGATGGTGCATCCGTTCCGGGTGGTCGCCGTCGCCGGCCAGGACGGGCGGCCGACCCCGGAGGGGCGGCACCGCGACGGCGTCACCCTGGTCTCATCGCTGCTCATCGGGCGCGAGAACGCCACCGGCGGCGAGAGCGTGGTGTACGACGCCGACGGCGCGCCGCTGCTGAGGACGACGCTCGGCGAGCCGGGCGCCCTCCTGCTGGGCGACGACCGCCGTACCCTGCACGAGGTGTCACCGATCCACCCGCTCGATCCCGCGGCGCCCGCACGCCGTGACGTGCTGGTCACCACGCTGCTGCCGCGCTGACCCCGTATCCCGCCATCGCCGGCAATCGCCATCGCCGGCAATCGCCGCCGACGGCTTGCCCCGGCCCCAGCGGCGAAGCCACCAGCGGCGCCCCTCGCCTCACCCTCCACGGCGCCTCACCCCTCCGCGGCGCCCCCCGCCTCCCAGCGCAGCAGGTCCCCCGGCTGGCACTCCAGCACCTCGCAGAGCGCGGCGAGCGTCGTGAACCGTACCGCCTTGGCGCGGCCGTTCTTGAGGACCGCCAGATTCGCGGGTGTGATTCCGACGCGTTCCGCGAGCTCGCCCACGGACATCTTCCGCTTGGCCAGCATCACGTCGATGTCGACGGCGATCGGCATCAGATGACCTCGGCCAGCTCGGCCCGCATCCGTGTCGCCTCGACGTCGCGCGCCACGGCCTGGGCGAGCAGCATCCGCAGCACGAGCACGATCAGCGCGACCCCCAGGACCGCCAGGGCGGCCCCGCCCAGCAGGAGCACCACGCCGGGTGCCACGGCCTCGCCCGGCGCCAGGACCGCGCCGAGCGCGCACACCAGGAGCGCGGCCGCGACCATCGCGCCGATCACGATGTGCACGAACCGGAAGGCGGCGTGGGAGAACACCGTCCCGCGTCGCACCATCGTCACCAGCCGCCACACGCAGACCAGGACGACCTGGACCGTCACCACGCCCAGGGCCACGATCACGACGACCGGAACGCGCCGGTCGAACTCCTGCATGTCGATGGCCAGCAGCGGCAGCAGCACCGCCTGGACGAACACCGAGCCGGCCAGCAGCGCCACGAGCACGGCGCGCAGCGCACGCACTGTCAGCTTTCCCATCGCCTCCCCTTCAATCGAGCAACGATGGAAATCTATCGATAAGCGATAGGTTAGGCAAGGGGGCGTCCGCGCACCGACGCGCCCGGCGGTTGCGGGCCGCCGACTGTCGGACGACGCTGTTGACCGACGCCCAGGGGCGGGGACCGGCCGGTCCGAGTCCGCCCCTCCCACCCCCAGCGAGCCGCTCATGGACCGCTCAGCCGTAGGCATCGTCATCGCCACGCGCAACCGCTCCGCCAACCTGAAGGTCGCCCTCCGCCAGCTGCAGGCACTTCCGGAGCGACCGGAGATCATCGTGGTCGACAACGCCTCCACCGACGACACCCGCGCCCTGGTCGCCCGGGAGTTCCCCCGGGTACGCGTGCTGGCACTGGCCGCCAACCGCGGCCCGCTCGCGCGCACTCACGGCGTGCGCGCCCTCGACACCCCCTACGTGGCCTTCAGCGACGACGACTCCTGGTGGGCGCCGGGGAGCCTGGGCACCGCCGCGGCGCTCCTCGACGGCCACCCCTCGCTCGGCCTGCTCTCCGCCCGCGTCCTCGTGGGCCGTGACGAGACCCCCGATCCCCTCAACGACGTCCTCGCCGCCTCCCCACTCGGCCCGGCCGACGGGCTGCCCGGCGTCCAGGTGCTCGGCTTCGTGGCCTGCGCCGCGGTGGTCCGCCGCACCGCGTACCTCGACGCGGGCGGCTTTCACCCTCTGCTGTTCATCGGCGGCGAGGAGACGGTGCTCGCGTACGACCTCGCCGCGCGCGGCTGGGGCGTCACCCACTGCCCGGAGGTGGTGGCCCACCACCATCCGGCGGCCGGCCCGCGCGCCGGCCGCCCCGCCGTCGTACGCCGTAACGCGCTGCTCACCGCCTGGCTGCGCCGCCCGGTGCCGTACGCGCTCGCCCGCACCCGCGACCTGGCCCTCGACGCCTGCCGCGACGCCGCGGCCCGCCGCGGCCTGCGCGACGCCCTCGCGCGCCTGCCCGCCGCGTGGGGCGCCCGCCGCCCTCTGCCTCCGCACGTGGAGCGTGCCGCCCGCCTGGTGGAGAAGGCCGCCGGGGGCCCGGCGTGACCGTGGCCTTCCGCGACGCCGCCCCGGCCCCGAGGCCGACCCGAGCCGGCCGCGGTGACGGCTGTGGCTGCGGCTGCGGTGACGGCCGTTGCGGCTGTTGCGACTGCGGCTGAGGTCGCTGCTGAGGCCGCTGCTGCTGCGCCAGTCGCGTGCATCTGCCAGGCCGTTCCGTACGACGGCACGACGGCCGGGTATGACGGCAGCATGGCCGGAATCGAACTCAAGAGCAGCGCTTTCCACGACGGCTCCTTCATCCCGCGCCGCTACGCGCGGGAGGGGGAGGACGTCTCCCCCGACCTGACGTGGGCGGGCGTGCCCGAGGGCGCCGCCGAACTCGTCCTCCTGTGCGAGGACCCGGACGCTCCGACGGGGACCTTCGTCCACTGGCTCGTCACCGGGATCGACCCCACGAGCGGCGGGGTGGCGGCCGGGCAGGTGCCCACCGGCGGCCGGGAGCGGCGCAACGGCTATGGGGAGCCCGGGTGGGGAGGGCCCCATCCGCCGGCCGGTGACCAGGCGCACCGGTACTTCTTCCGTCTCTACGCGCTCCCCGAGCCGGTCTCCCTGCCGGACGGCGCGTCCGCTGACGACGTACACGCGGCCGTGGACAAGGAGCAGTTGGGCAGCGGCCACCTCATGGGGCTCTACCACCGCTGAGGGGACGTCCGCATCCGGCGGCGGGGCGGCGGCAATGCCTCGAAGGAGTGATCCGTTCCGTTCGAGCGAACGCCAACCGCCGGTACCCGTGCGCCCCTTGGCCTTCGCCGCATCATGGAACACGCGTTCGACGCGAGCCGCGGTCGCACCCGTGACGGGCCCCTCCGCGGGGCCGTTGTTGGAGCACCCGTACCCCTCGTGCACTCGTCCGGAGGATGCCGTGATTCCTGTGCCCGCTCCCGTACAGCCACCTGCCGCAATCGAACATCTCCGGCCCGACGGTCCCCCGCGCGAGCCGGCCGGGCGCGGTGTTGACGCCGCCGTGCGCCGCTCGGTGCGTCCCGCCGCCGGGTGGTCGGCATGACCGATACGACTCGGGGTGCGAAACGTCGGGGCGTGAAGCGCCAGGGAGAGCCTCAGGGTGTGGAGCCCCAGGGGGTGGAGCCGCCGAACGAGGGCCCGGCGGCGTCGGAGCCGTCCGCGTCCGAAAGGTTGCTCTTCGGTGGCGAACTCGCCTATGACCTGGGCTGGAACCAGCACCATGGGGCGTGGTTGAAGCTGAGCCTGCGGTCCATGGCCGCCGGGCTCCCCCAGCAGGTGGCCATCGCGGTGCGGCTGGCCCGCCGGGCCGACCGCCGGACCCTGCACACCGTGGCCGGCAGCGAGATCGGACGGGGCGTCACCCAGGCGATCTCGCTGGTGGCGGTGAACGCGGTGCTCGTCGAGCTCCTCGCGCGGGGAAGCACCGCCGAGCGGCTGCGGGCCGCCCTGCCGTCGCTCGTGGTCATCGCCGCGCTGGCGGTGGTCGGCTCGGTGCTCAAGTCCGCCTCCTCGGCCGCCACCGGCATCCTGGAACCGAAGGTGCAGCGCGTGGCCACCGAGCGGTATCTGAGGCTCGTGGCGCGGGTGGAGCTGGAGGCGATCGAGGACGACGCCTTCCACAAGTTGATGGACTCGGCCCAGTGGGGCGCGGAGTCCGCCCGGCGCATGATCGGTCATTGCACGGCCGTGGTCACCTCGGCGATCTCGCTCGTCGCCGCCGCGGGCGTGCTCACCGTGCTGCATCCGCTGCTGCTGCCGCTGCTGATGGCCATGGCGCTGCCCAACGCGTGGAGTTCGCTGACGATGGCGCGGCACCGGTACACGAGCTGGCACCGGTTCGTCCAGCACGCCCGGGCGGCGCAGCTGCTGAGCCGGCTGCTGATCGACCAGCAGGCCGCCGGCGAGGTGCGCGTCCACGACGTGGGGCCGTTCCTGCTGGAGCACTTCCGCGGGATGGCGGAGACGAGCGAGCGGGAGCAGACCCGGCTCGCGCGGATCGGTGCCCGTACCGGCCTGGTCGCCGACGCGGCCCGGGGCGTGGCCACCGTCGCCACGTACGCGGTGCTCGGGCTGCTGCTGGCCGGCGGGGAGATGGCGCTGGCGGTCGGCGGTACGGCCGTGCTGGCGATCCGCACCGGCTCGGCCAGCATCACCGACCTCGTCCTGCGGATCACCGATGTGCAGGAGGAGTCGCTGTTCGTCGCCGATCTCGAAACGCTGTGCGAGGAGGCGGAGCGGCGGGCCATTCCCGCGACGGGTCTCGATCTGCCGGAGCACCCCGAGGAGATCCGCTTCGAGAACGTCACCTTCACCTATCCGGGCGCGGACAAGCCGTCCCTGCGCGGTGTCGACCTCGTCATCCCCCGGGGCAGGACGGTCGCCCTGGTGGGCCGGAACGGGTCGGGCAAGACCACGGTCACCAGGCTGTTGTGCGCCCTGTACGCGCCGGACAGCGGCCGGGTGATGTGGGGCGACGTGGACGCGGCGACGGCCCGGCGGTCCGAGATCTTCGACCGGATCGCGATGGTCGCCCAGAACTTCCACCGCTGGCCCTTCACGGCGCGGGTGAACATCGGCATCGGGCGGCCGTCCGCGCCGATCGACGACGGCGCCGTGGACGCCGCCGCCGCGTACGCCGGGGCCGACGAGGTCATCGATGACCTCCCTCGGGGCAAGGACACCCTGCTGGCGCGCGGCTACCGCGGGGGCCAGGAGATCTCCGGCGGCCAGTGGCAGAAGATCGGGCTCGCCCGCGCCCGCTACCGGGAGGGCCGGGTGCTGATCGTCGACGAGCCGACCAGCGCCCTCGACCCCGTGGCCGAGCAGCGGGTCTTCGACCAGATCCACCGCCTCGCCGGGAGCGGCCAGACCACCGTGCTCATCACCCACCGCCTCCACAGCGTCCGCCACGCGGATCTCATCTACGTCCTGGAGGACGGCCGGGTGGTCGAGCACGGCACGTTCGAGCAACTCATGGACCCCGCGACGGGTACGGGGGCCTTCCGGGAGGCGTACGAGCTGCAGGCCCGCCAGTTCCGGACTCCCACGATCCCCGGCCAGAGCGGCGCCGGCACCACCCGGGCGGCCGCGGACGCCCGGGTGGCCACGGAAGCCCAGGTGGCCCGGGGCGCGGGAGCGCAGTAAGGCCGAATGAGGCGGCGCCTGCTCCGTCGGACCGGATGAGCGGCGGCTGCTCGGTCCACCGGCCGACCCGGTCACGGCTCCCCCGCCCGGTGCGTGAACGCACCGGGCGGGGCACCTCGTACGTTCGCGCGCCGGCCGGGTTCGCTTTCCCCAACCGCGTGTCAGAATCCGGCGCATGGCCGTTCGTTACCCGCGCCCCCTGCGTCCTGGTGATCGCGTCGGTGTCACCTCTCCTTCGAGCGGAGTCCCGACGGCGCTGCGCGGGCGCCTCGACGTGGCGGTGCGCGAGGTGGAGGGGCGGGGGTACGAGGTGGTCCTCGGCCGCTGCATGGACGGGGCCGGTCATGTCAGCGCTCCCGCGACCGACCGCGCGGACGAGCTGATGTCGATGCTGACGGACCCCGCGATCAGGGCCGTGGTGCCGCCATGGGGCGGGGAGACCGCCATCGACCTGCTGCCGCTGCTGGACTGGGACCGGCTGCGTGATGCCGAGCCGACCTGGTTCGTCGGGTTCTCCGACATCTCGACCGTCATCACGCCGCTGACCCTCCTCACGGGGACGGCCACCGTGCACGGCAACAACCTCATGGACACGCCCTACCGGGTGCCGGAGGGGCTGATGTCCTGGCTCGACGTGGCCGCCGCCCCGCGCGGGCACCGGTTCGCGCAGGTGCCGCCGAACCGCCATCGAGCGGCGGGATGGGACGACTATCGCACCCACCCCGAGGTACGCGCGTACGCGCTCGACACCCCCGGCAGATGGACCAGGTTGGACGGCGACGGGGACGTGGAGGTCGAGGGGCGCCTGATCGGGGGGTGCGTCGAGGTGCTGTGCAACCTCACGGGCACGGCCTATCTCGACGTCGCGGCCTTCGCCCGAGCCGAGGCTCCCGAGGGGCTCCTCGTGTACGTCGAGGCGGCCGACAGCGACGCCTTCACCATCTGCAGGAACCTGCACGGCATGAGGCTGGCCGGCTTCTTCGACGCGGCGAACGCGGTCCTCGTCGGGCGGACGTCCGCGCCCGACGCCGCCTCCCTCACCCAGCACCAGGCCGTGCTCGACGCTCTCGGGCCCTTGAACGTGCCGATCATCGCCGACGTCGAATGCGGGCACGTCCCGCCGTACCTGACCATCGTCAACGGTGCGCGCGGCCGCGTCGTGCACACCTCGGCGCACAGCGAACTGACGCAGACGCTGGCCTGACCGCCCGGCCCGGACACCGTACGCGTCGCCTCCGCTCCCCGGCGCGAGGGCTTCCCGGCGCGAGGGCCGTACGGCGGCTCCGGTGCTGTCGGTGGGGACGGTTGTACGGGGGGCGCCTCGCCGTCACGGCTCGCAG
>NZ_JBPQTV010000083.1:0-22432 GCF_051386515.1 Streptomyces sp. URMC 123
TTCCCCCACCGCGTACCGGCGCCCGCCCCCGTATAGGCGACCCTCCGTACGAGCCGGCGGGACCTGACGCGCCCGCGCGGGGTGACACCCCCGGTTCGAGTTCCCCCGTGACGCCCGGGAGCCGCGCGACGCCATTGCCCGACTCGACGGCCGACCGGACCGCTCCTCATGCCCGCCGCCGCTGACCGCACCGTGAAGAACGAGCTCAGCGCCCGGAGGCCGTGCCACAGTGAAGGCCATGAACCGCGACCGCACCGACGACGGACCGACCCCGCCCCTCGAAGCGGCCGCTTCACCGTCCTGGTCCGTCAGAGCGGCCGCCGGGCGGCGCCTGGCGGCCACCGCACCGGCGACCGGGGCAGCGCCCGAAGCGGCCGAGGCGCTGCTCCGCCTCCTGCTGGACCCTCATGACACCTTTGTGACGCAGGAGACGGCGGAGGCCCTGCTGGAACGCCGGGACGCCTGGGGCCTGCGCATGGTCCTGGCCGCGCTCGCCGCCGCGGACGACGACGCGGCCGATCACCTCGGCGACGCCGTCGACAATGTCTGCCGCCAGTCGGAGGACGACGCGGAACGGCTCGCGGCCCTGTGCTCGGAGCTGGCCTCGGACGCGGATGCCGCCGTCCGGAAGGAGGCGGGCCTGCTCCTCGCCACCCTGCGTTGACCGCTGACCGCTGACCGCTGACCGCTGACCGCTGACCGCGCTCCGCGGAGCGGTCCCGCTGGTGATCGCCCTGACCGAAAAGAGCCGTACCGCTCCGGCGGCCGGTCGGTGATCATGAGGCCATGCGTGGGGGCCCACGCCTGCCGGTCGGTCGACAAGAGGGGGAACTCGTGGCTCGCTGTGGGCGGAAGCGCTGGTGGTCCGGGGCCGTGTCCGCCGTGATGGGCGGGCTTCTCGCCGTCCTCCCGTCACACCCGGCCCTCGCGAGCCCCGAGTCCGGCGGCGGCCACGACCGTACGCAGGCGGCCATGGAGGTAGTGGCCCGCAAGGGCGTCCCGGGCGTGCTGGCCGGCGCATTCAAGGACGGCCGCTGGTGGACGGGGTCGGCGGGGTTCGCCGACGAGAGCGGACGGCCGCCCCGCCCGGACGACCACTTCCGGGCCGGCAGCGTCACCAAGACGTTCCTGGCCACGGTCGTCCTCCAACTGGAGGCCGAGGGCCGGCTCGCCCTCGACGACTCGGTGGAGAAGTGGCTGCCGGGCATGGTGCGCGGCAACGGCAACGATGGGCGCGCGATCAGTATTCGGCAGCTGCTG
Organism: Streptomyces sp. URMC 123; assembly: GCF_051386515.1. Lineage (NCBI taxonomy): Bacteria > Bacillati > Actinomycetota > Actinomycetes > Kitasatosporales > Streptomycetaceae > Streptomyces > Streptomyces sp. URMC 123. The sequence continues at coordinate 1,261 of NZ_JBPQTV010000083.1, forward strand.
AACCACACCAGCGGGCTCTACGACTACCTGGGCGATCCGGCCGTGCGCTACGGGGGCACGCAGTGGCTGCCCCACCGGTACGACACATGGAAGCCGGAACAGCTGGTGGCCATCGCGGTCAACCACCCGCCCGCCTTCGCTCCGGGCGCCGATTGGGATTACTCCAACACCAACTATGTCCTGAGCGCGCTCATCGTCGAGCGGGTCACCGGCCGCTCCTACGAGAGCGAACTGCGCCGCCGCGTCATCGGGCCGCTGGGTTTGCGGGGCACTGTCGCGCCCGGCACCGACGCCACGCTCCCGGCCCCCGCGGGCCGCGCCTACACCCAGTACGACGACGACCCCGATCTGACCGTCCATGACGTCACCGAGTACAACCCCAGCATCATCCGGGGCGCCGGCGACCTCATCACCACCACCCGGGATCTCGACCGTTTCCTCGCCGCCCTCCTGCGCGGAGCACTTCTGCCGCCCGCGCAGATGAAGAAGATGACCACGATCGCCCCTCGCAGCGAGGACTACGGGCTGGGGCTGTTCACCGTACCCACGCCGTGCGGTGTCCCACTGTGGGGCCACAACGGCATGTTCGCCGGCACCGAGACCTGGACGCTGTCCACCCGCGACGCACGGCACCGGCTGACCCTCTCCTTCAACACCGACCGGTTCTTCGGCGCGGGGGCCGCCGGTGAGATCATCGCGGCCGAGTTCTGCTCCTCGCCCCCACGGTGACCGCCGCCGCCACCCCCGAGCGGGCGCCCCGGTCGGCTCGTCCGAGCGGTCCCACCCCGGCCCGCTCCATCGTGCCGCGGACCGGGTAACGGATACGAAGGCGGCGCGATCGACGAAATTCGGTATTGCCCCCGGCTGTTCGGTCGCATTAGCATGCATTCCATGACTGCCGGGTCGGCCATGGGCCGCGCACGAGTGAGGCGCCCGGCCTCCACGTGAGGCCGAGGCGGGCGAGAGGCCCGCCGATCTCCTTTCCCCCGCGCTACTCGCGCGACATATTCCCTCGCGCCCCGAGGTTCCCAGAGGGCTTTCGCGGTGCTGGTCACCGCCGCCGTCACCGGACATCCCCGTGATGCCGTGCGACCGCGTGCGCGATGAATCCACCGCCACGCCGGTCGGATGACGCGCGTTCCTCCCTCCTTTTTCCCGCGCGCCTTTTCCGCACCCTTTCCCGCGCGCCTTTCGCATGCCACGCATCGGAATTCCGCATGCGTCGCGAACGCCGTGCGGTGTGTTCACCCTGCCCGCGCACGGTCCGCGGTTCCGCCGTGCGCCATGCCGCCGTGCCCGTACCCGACCGACTTCCACGAAAGAGAGATGCATGCCGAACGACTTCAATCAGCAGGTCATCGAGGAGTTCCGCGCCAACGGGGGCCGCGTCGGCGGCCCCTTCGAGGGCGGCCGGCTGCTCCTGCTGACCACCACCGGCGCCCGCACCGGCAAGCCGCACACCACCCCGGTCGGCTACCTCCCCGACGGTGGCGAGCGCGTCCTCGTGATCGCCTCGGCCGGCGGCGCGCCCCGCCACCCGGACTGGTTCCGCAATCTGCTGGCCCATCCGCGGGTCACGGTCGAGGACGGCGTCTTCACCTATGAGGCCGACGCCGAGGTCCTTGAGGGCGAGGAGCGCGACGCCGCCTTCGCCCGCGCGGTCGAGTCCGACCCCGGCTGGGCCGAGTACCAGGCCAGGACGGATCGCATCATTCCGGTCGTCGCCCTCACGGAGGCCATGAGCGGCCCCCCGATCCCGACCGCGACGACCTGGGGCGGAGCCCTGAAGGCGGTGCACGGCGGGCTGCGCCGGGAACTCGCCCTGATCCGGCGGGAGATCGCCGAGTCCGGCCCCGGCCTCGGCGCTCAGCTGAGGATCAACTGCCTCACGCTCTGCCAAGGGCTCCGCAACCACCACACCGGTGAGGACGCCGCGATGTTCCCCCATCTCGCCGATCGCCACCCCGAGCTCGCCCCGGTCCTGGAGCAGCTGCGTGACGAGCACCGGACGCTCGCCGCCCTCCTCGACGAACTCCGCGTGATCGTCTCCGGTGACGGCACCGTGGACGCCTCACGGGTGCTGCCCGAGGTGGAGCGGCTCACACAGGCGGTGGAGGAGCATCTCCGCCATGAGGAGGAGCAATTGATGCCCTTCCTCGGGTGACCCGCCCGCCGCCCGGCGACATGGAGCGCGCGGCGGGCGCCGGGGGATTGCGACAGGGGCGGAAAGTCGAGCGGGGAACGATTCTCCGCGCCCTCGGAAATTCGTTGCCGCCGACATCTTTCAAGGGCGCCATGCCGCCCATTCCGAACGGGAGTTGCACAGCACGCGGCTTCTCCTGCCCGCGGGCCCGTACGCGAAACTTTTGCCGCTCGGCGGATTTCAGGGGCGTACGGACCGCTGCCCCGGTTGTGTGGACGAAAATCCGCGCCCGTCGCGCACCACCAGCAACGCGAGGAAGTTGTTGTGATGTTGGGGTGGTCGTACTTACGGTGGTGGCGCGGATTTGACCGCTCGTGACTGAGCGAGACGGAAACCGTTCACAAATCCGCGTCAGGCGCGCCTGATGAGCACAACGTCCCCGAAGAAAAAAGGAGTAAGACCATGACGTACGAGCGTCCCACCCTCGCCAAGGCCGGCAGCTTCCGCAAGGTGACCGGGATCAAGAACACCGGCCCCAAGGACGTCCTCGGCGGCAAGCAGTTCCTGTGAGCGGGCGGCCCGTGATCGCCGGGCGGCTTGCGGCTGCCCAGCGGCTCATGACCGCTGAGCGGTTCGTGACCGTCGAGCGGCACGGGCCCGACCGCGGGCCGGACGGCCGCTGAGCGGTCCGGCCATCGGGTGGCGGCTTCGGCCGCCACCCGATCCTCGTCCGGGAGCAGCACCGACCGAAGGCCGAAGCCGTGGAAGAGCACCTGTCCCTCCGGGCCCTCACCGCCTGGTTCGTCGCCCTGCCCGACACCGACGCGGCCGCCGGCCTCGCCGCCCGGGCGGCCCGCCACGCCACCGCGCGGCTGCGCCACGCGTCCGGGCGCCCCTGGCTGCTGGGCCGCTGGACGCCCAACGCCCTCGTGGTGGGGAAGCACGGCGACACGCGCGTCGCCGTCATCGGCGAGCACACCGTCTCCGCGGAGGAGGCCGCCCGCGCCGCCGCGGCCGCCGCGGCGCGGTCCCTGACGGTGGTGGAGCAGTGGAGCACCCGGTGGGACGGCAGCTTCCACCTGGTGGCCAGCGGCGGCGGCCGGGTCCTGGCCCGCGGCGGCGTGGTCGAACTGCGGCGCGTCTTCCGCACCGACCCCGACCACCCGGGCGCCGGCCGCGTGAGCGTGGTGGGAGACCGCGCCGATGTGCTCGCCGAACTGATCGGCGCCGGGCTGGACGAGCGCCGCCTGGCGCTGGAACTGCTCGCCTCCGGCGTGCCCCACCCGCTCGCGGGCGCCCCGATGTGGCAGGGCGTGCACGCCGTCCCCGGCGGCCACGACGTCACCCTCGATCCCGAGGGCCGGCCGCGGGTGACGCGCCGCTGGACGCCCCCCGACCCCGACATCCCGCTCGCCGAGGGCGCCACGCGCCTGCGCGAGGCGCTGACCGCCGCCGTCGCGGCCCGCGCCCGCGGCCGCGACCTGATGAGCTGCGACCTCGGCGGGCTGGACTCCACCGCCGTGTGCTGCACCGCCGCCCGCAGTGGCACCGAGCTCGTGGCGTACACCGCCGCCATCCACGACGAACTCGGCGACGACGTGTACTGGGCCGAGCGGACGGTCCGCGCCCTGGGCGGCATCGAACACCACGTCGTACCCGCCCAGGACACGGCCATGACGTTCGACGGGATCGACACCCTCGCCGACCTCCTGGACACGCCCAGCATCCTCACCGTCGACCGCAACCGCCGAATGCGCATCGTGGAGCTCGCGGCCGCCCGGGGATCGACCCTCCACCTGACCGGCCTGGGCGGCGACGAACTCCTCGCCGGGACACCGGCCCGACTGCACGCGCTGATCCGCACCCACCCCCGTACGGCACTGCGGAACCTGCGTGGCTATGCCGCGAAGTACCAGTGGTCCCGCCGCCGGGTCGCGCGCCAGCTCCTGGACCGCCGGCCGTACCGGGCCTGGCTCGACCGGGTGGCCCGCGAGCTGACCGAGCCGCCCGCCCCGGTGGACGAGCCGCTGCTCGACTGGTCGGTGCCCCCGAGGATGCCCCCCTGGGCCACGGCCGAGGCCGTCGCCGCCGCCCGCGAGCTGCTGCGCGGCCTCCCCGCCGTCGAACCCCGGGGGAAGAACCACCGGGACCACGGGGAGCACCGGGAGCTGGCCGCCATGGACGGCATCTCCCAGTGGACCCGGCACATCGGACAGATGGCCGCGCCCCTGGGCGTCACCGTCGCCGCGCCCTACTACGACGACCGCGTCATCGAGGCGGGCCTCGCCGTCCGGCCGCGGGAGCGGATCGACCCATGGCGGTACAAGCCGCTGATCGTCGAGGCCATGCGCGGCGTCGTGCCGGACGTCAGCCGCACCCGCGACACCAAGGCCAACGCCACCTTCGAGGAGGAGGCGGGGCTGCGGCACCACCGGAGCCGGCTGCTCGCGCTGTGCGAGGAGTCCCGGCTCGCCCGGCTCGGCCTGATCGACGTGCGCGTGCTGCGCGACTGGTGCAGCCGCTCGCTGTCGGCGGAGAGCGAGAGCTATCTGCTCCACCCCACCGTGGCCTGCGAGGTCTGGCTGCGCTCCCGCGAGGCGACACCGCCCCGGCCCTCGGGCCGCGAGCCGGACCGCCACCCCCTGCCCGCTCCCTGACCGCCCCGGCCCCCTGGCCCTTCTTCGAACCGCTCCGAGAGGTGAGCCGATGACCGCGTTGAAGCCCGGCGTCCTGATGACCGAGACCGAGTACGGCATGGCCCTGCTCGACCAGAACAGCGCCGAGTACTGGACCCTCAACCCGACAGCCGCCCTCGTCCTCCAGGCCGTGCTCGACGGCCGGAACACGGACCAGGCGGTGGCGGAGCTGACCACGCGGTACGAGGGCGTCGACGCGGATGTCGCCCGCCATGACGTCGAACGCGTCCTCGACGAGCTGCGCTCCGCGGGGCTCCTCGCCTAGCCCCCCGTTCGAACGGGCCCGTCTCCCCGACCGGACGGTCCCGTTCCGCCGCCCGGGCGGACGCGAAGGTCGCCCGGGCGGCGTCAGGGCCTCGTACGGCGCGGCCCGGACCCGTACGCCCCCGAAGCAAGCCCGAAGGAAGGCGCACACCGCATGACGACCCCGGAAGCGGTCCCCTACCGCCCCCGCTCCGTCCCACCGGCCCGCCGCCTCGTGGCCCGCGTGGCGGTCGGGTGCGCGCACCTGCTGGCCACCCAGCCGCCCGGCCGCATCCGCGCCGTCCTGGCCCGGCTGCGCCGCGGCGCCCGGCCCGCCACCCTCGCCGAGGCGTCGCGTGCGCGGGACACGGTGCTCGCCGTGAGCCTGTCCGCCGGCGGGCTCAAGGGCTGCCTGCCCCGCTCCCTCGCCACCGTGCTGCTGTGCCGCTGGTACGGGCAGTGGCCCACCTGGTGCGTCGGCGTGCGCAGCCGCCCGCCGTTCGCCGCCCACGCCTGGGTGGAGGCCGAGGGCGTCCTCGTCGGCGAGGGCGCCCCGGCCGACTACTTCCAGCGCTTCTTCACCGTGGAGTGAACCGGTGACCGCCGCACCCCCCTCGGGGGCCCCCTCCGGGACCCGGCCCGCCGCCGAGGGCCGCGCACCGGCCCCCGGCGGCGCCCCCCCGAGCGCCCTCGGGGGCCGCGGCCGGTCCGGCCACCGGGCCCTGCTGGAGCAACTGCGGCCCCGGCGCGGCCGCATGCTCGCCGGGGTGCTCCTCGGGCTGCTCGGCAGCACCCTGGGCCTGGCCCAGCCGCTGGCCGCCAAGCGGGTGGTCGACGACATGGGCCAGGGATACGCGGTGAGCGGTCCCGTCCTGGTGCTCAGCCTGCTCGTGGTCGCGGGGGCGGCCCTGGCCGGCCTCGGCCACTACGTGCTGGCGTGGTCCGCCGAGTCCCTCGTCTGCGCCGCCCGCCGCCGGCTGACCGAGCGGCTGCTGCGACTGCGGATACCGGTGGTGGAGCGCACCGAACCGGGCGATCTGATCTCCCGCGTCACCTCCGACACGACGCTGCTGCGGCAGTCCGTGCCGCAGGCGGTGTCCGCGGTGTTCACCGGCACCCTGACCACCGTGGCCACCGTGGTGATGATGGGTCTGCTGGACGCCGTACTGCTGTGCGTCACGCTGGCGGTGGTCGCCTTCGTCGGTGTCCTCGTCGCCCTGGTGGCCCCACGGATCGGCCGCGCCACCCGGCACACCCAGGAGGCGGTGGGGTGCATGGGGGCCGCGCTCGAACGGGTCATGGGGGCCTTCCGCACGGTCAAGGCGTCCGGGGCCGAGCGGCGGGAGGCCCGGGCGCTGCGCCGGGCGGCCGAGCGCGCCCGGGACGCCGGCGTCCGGGCGGCGGCGTGGGAGGGGGTGTCGGCGACCGCGTCGGCGGTCGTGATCCAGGTCTGTTTCCTGGTGGTGCTGGGGGTCGGCGGCGCGCGGGTCAGCTCCGGCGCGATCGGCGTCTCCACGCTCGTCGCCTTTCTGCTCTACCTCTTCACCCTCGCCCCCCGGATCGGCCAACTGGTCGAGGGCGTCGGTCAGCTCCAGATCGGCGCGGCCGCGGCGGTCCGCATCCGCGAGGCGGAGGAACTGGAAGCGGAGGAGCCGGGGGAGCCCGCGGCCGGCGAACCGGGGGAGCCCGTACGGGGTGGGGGCCCGGCCGCCGTGGCCTTCGACCGGGTGCGCTTCGCGTACCGCCCCGGGCTGCCCGCCGTCCACCGCGAGGTCTCCTTCTGCGTGCCCGCGCGGGGGCTGACCGCGTTCGTGGGGCCCTCCGGCGCGGGCAAGACCACGGTCTTCTCCCTGATCGAACGGTTCTACGAGCCGGACGCGGGGCGGGTGCTGCTGGACGGCGAGGACGTCCGGCACTGGCCCCTGGCCCGGCTGCGCGCCGCGATCGGCTACGTCGAACAGGACGCGCCCGTCCTCGCCGGCACCCTGCGCGACAATCTGACGCTCGCGGCCGCCGACGCCACCGAGGAGCGGCTCGACCACGTCCTGCGCCTGGCCCGGCTGGACGGCGTGCTGGCCCGGCTGCCCCAGGGGCTGGACACCGAGGTGGGCCACCGCGGCACCCGGCTCTCCGGTGGCGAGCGGCAGCGCGTGGCGATCGCCCGGGCCCTGCTGCGCCGCCCGCGCCTGCTGTTGCTGGACGAGGCGACCTCCCAGCTCGACGCGGCCAACGAGGCCGCGCTGCGCGACACGATCAGGGACGCCGCCCGGGACACCACCGTGCTGGTCGTGGCCCACCGGTTGTCGACCGTGACCACGGCCGACCGGATCGTGGTCATGGAGGCGGGGCGCGTCCGGGCCGTCGGCACCCACGCCGAGCTGATGACGAGCGACACGCTGTACGGCGCGCTGGCCCGTACACAACTGCTCCATCGCTGACCCCGCCTTCGCGCCGCGGGCCGGCGGCGCCCCGCGCGGAGACGAAACCTCGGTCGTTCTACGGATTTCCGCCGCGAAAACGGCCGTGAGGGGCTTGTGGGCGCGATCCCGCCGCACCGAACGGCCTAATCTGATCTTGGTGGCGGGCCCGGTAAGTCCCGTCGCCCGCCCCCGCGTTGGCCGTATGCCACGCCCCGGGCGTGAAGACAGAAGACAGGGGCAGTCACCCGCCGGTCACCGGTGGACGCCCCGTGTGCTCATGGAGATCCACATGTTGAAGAAGGTCATGGGTACCGCGATCGCGGCCGTCGCCCTCACCGCGCTCCTCCCGGTCGGCACGGCGCAGGCCGCCACCTGCAAGGGCGCCTCGTGCACGGGGCAGAACCCCGCGGCCATGGGCTGCGGTGACGACGCCAGAGTGCTGGACACCGTGAAGCCCGTGGGCGGCGGCCCCGAGGTCCAGCTGCGCGTCTCCTCCAAGTGCAGCGCCGCCTGGGCCCGGATCGGGAAGACCGCCGGCTGGAAGTTCAAGATCGAGACCAAGGGCGGCGCGCCGTACTTCGGCTACGGCAACCTCAACTACGAGGCCTACACCCTCATGGTCAACAACGGTCAGGCGTACCGCGCCTGCGTGGAGATCTATGACGGCGTGGGCGGCAAGTACACCTGCACCAAGTGGTACTGAGCCCCGGGGCCCGGCCTCCCGCCGGGGCGGCCCTCACACCGTGACCGCGCGGCGAACCCGCAGGATGTCGTGGTCGTGGGCGATCGTGAAGCCGCCCTCGGGGTCGGTGAAGTGCCGGCGCACATACGCCTCCAGCTCGCGCCTGGCCGGCGGTGACGCGGCGCCGTCGGCCAGGTCGGGGACGCTCAGCAGGAACTCGGCCACGGCCATGGTGTCCGCCAGATTCGTGGCGTGGAACCGCACGGGCAGCGTCTCCAGGGTGACCCGGCCGAGCTCGCCGGAGCTCACGAGCTCCCGCCGCAGCTCCGCGAGGTCGTAACGGGCGCCGGTGAAGTGGCGCACCATGCGCATGCAGTCGTTGTCGGGGTTCTGCAGCAGGACGAGGAGTTCACCGCCCGGCGCGAGCCAGGACGCGACGCGCCGCACGGTCGGAGCCCAGGACGGCCGCGGCAGGTAGTAGAGCACATGGGAGCACAGGGCCAGATCGACGGGGGAGTCCAGCCGTACCTCGTCGACCGGCCGCGGCAGGATCACCGCGTCGGGGCAGTTCCGCCGCAGCGTCGACCGCATGGGCGCGCTGGGCTCGACGGCGATGACGTGCTCGAAGTGCCGGCCCACATGGCGCGTCGTGGTGCCGTCCGCGGCGCCGACGTCGAGGAACGTCCCCCTCCGCGGCAACCCGCGCACGATCGCCGTCAGGCGGTCGTGCGTCAGCTCCTTCTCGTCGGTGCCGGCCAGGAACAGCTCGAAGGCCCGCGCGTACTCGGCCCCGTCCACGGGCATGACCCGCACCTCGTCCGGGGAACCCTCCGACTCCGACAACGCCACGCCGGCCCCTGCCCTTCGGTCGTCCGCTCCGCGGCTTCCCCGCCTCCGCGCGACCGACCTTGGCAGGCGGCGGAGCCCCCCGGGCGGCGAAGGGCCGACGCTTCGCCCGATTGCCGAGGGGCTCGCCGGTGCACCCGAGGAGCCCACCGGCGCATCCGTGGGGCGCGCGCCGGCCCCCGTGCGCGGCCGCGCCCCCGATGCCTACTTGGTCCAGTAGATGTACCAGTACTGGCCCAGCGGCTTGGCGGACGACTTGCTCCACTGCTGCGCCCGCGCGCCGTTCTCCTTGCTGGAGTTGTTGATCTCCAGCAGCTTGCCGCTGTTCACGTTCATGAACGTGGCGCCCCACTTGGTGTCGATGTCCGTCTTGCGCCACAGCTGGGTGTCGTTGCCGTCCACGCAGGTCCACTGCTGGACCGGGGCACCGTTGTCGGTGCGGGAGTCGGCGACCTCCAGGCACTTGCCGGAGTTGACGTTGATGAGCTGGAAGTCCTCGCTGCCGGCGCGCGGGTACTTCACGCGCCAGTGCGAGGTCGTCTGGCCCTTGCAGTCCCACTGCTGGGCGGGGGCGCCGTTGGCCTTGCTGGAGTTCTCGATCTCCAGGCACTTCATGCTGCCGACATTGGGGTACTGCAGCGGGGCGTCGGTCGGCATGGTGGCGGCCTGGCTCTGGCCGGACAGCATCATCACCATGGCGGCGGCGGACGACGCCACGACCGTCGCCTTCGAACGCATCTTCACTTCTGGCTCGCTTTCACACTTCGTTCCGGGAACGGACGCCCGCCGGAAACGGGCTGGTGCTCGAACGACACGTGGGCGGCCCCGCGCGAGGCGTGCCGCAAGCGGCGTGCGCGAATGAGTCGGACGTCGAACATGGCGAAGCGGCGCGGCGATCCGACACGTCCTCGCGTCGGCCCGTCCCCCTCATCGCCGGATGCGCCCACCCCGGATGAACCCCCCAAGTGCCCAAGAGGCGGCAGAGCCGACATCCCGAGCAATCGCCATGATTCTTGCATACCGCCGCGCCGATTCGATCTTGAGGAGGGCGAGGGCGGTTCCGCGCCCGCGGCCCCGCGATAGATTGCGATCATGCACGCCCAGGACGTACGGCAGCAGGACGTACAGCACGATGAGATCCTCCCCCTCATACCCGAGCCCGAGGACGGCGGCCCCTGGCTGGCGCCGGCCCGGCTGGAGCAGCGGCTCCACGAGCTGTGCCGGCAGGGGGAGGCGGGCGACGACGCCGCCGGGTACCAGTACCTGCGGGTCATCGCCGCCGAGGGGCTCTACCGTCCCGTGAGCCTGGCGGCCGCCCGGAGCGGCGAGGGGGTGCCGCCCCTGCCCACCCCGGCGATGGAGGACGGCCGCCGTCTCGTCCAGGTCTACACCGCCGGCGTGCTGCCCCGGCCGCACCCCGAGGTGGTGTACGAGTTCATCACCCTGGGCGGGCTGGCCGCGATCTGGCCGGAGGACGGGGTCGAGATCCTCGTCGTCAACGGCGCCACCCCGGCCGAGCACTGGTTCCTCGCCGACGAGGAGGAGCGCGAGATCTGGGGCGAGCTCCACGAGGAGCTGTACGACCCGGACGGCATGGGCGACCGCGTCGAGACCCGCCGTACGGGCGCCCCCGCCGACGAGGGCATGCTGCGCGGCCTGGCCTGCGGCGCGCACCTCTGCTACGCCAACGGCGACGCCTGGAACACGCTCAACTGGCACGGCGCGGGCTACAGCAACGAGGTGGAGCGGCTGGCGGAGTCCTGGGGAGTGGAGGGGCGCGACGACTGGCTGGGCATCCAGGAGCGGCTGCTCGACCGCGAGGTCAGCCCCTGGTACTGGGACTTCGTGCTGGGCGTGCGCCACCGGGTCGCCCGGGAGCTGGGCCACACCCGCGTCGACCCGGCGCTGTGGCGCACCCGCGTGGAGATCGCCCTGCGCCAGGAGCTCGCGGACGGGACCGCGGGCGGGGCCGAGGACGCGGCCGAGCGCGAGAAGGAGCTCCGCCCGTTCCTGGCCTTCCTCCACGACCTGATCGACAAGGTGCTGCGGTACGAGTCCCGCTTCCGCGCCGACGGCCTGCTGCCGCCGGACGGATGCGTCCACAGCATCGCCGCCTGGGACCTCGGCCGGGCCTCGAAGATGGCCCGCTGGGGGAGGGGCGCCCGCTACGCGACGGAACCCGAGATGCACGCGGCCGTCGCGCGCGCGGGCGAGGAGGCGCGGCGGGTCTACGCGTCGTGGGAGGAGTTCTCCGCCGGCTACGTCCTCGGGCGGTGCCTCCACTTCGACGAGGGCGCCTTCGGCGACTGGTACACCACTGCCCTCGACGCCCACCGGGCGCTGGCGAGCGACCCGGAGAGCCCCTGGGCGACCGTGCCCCTGCGCTGATCCCGGGCCTGATCCCGGGCCGGGAGGAGGGCCGCGTCGGCCGGTGACCGGAGATGAGCACGTTGGAACGGAGGCATTCCGGGAAGGCGAGTCGATGCCGCTCCGGAGGGCGGAGCGGGATTCATGAGCGAGGAGGGTCGTCCATGTCGAAGGTGGAAGAGTCGGTCGAGGTGTCCGTGCCGGTGCGCACGGCGTACGACCAGTGGACGCAGTTCGAGTCGTTCCCTCAGTTCATGGAGGGGGTGGAGCGGATCGAACAGCGCACGGACACGCTCACCCACTGGGTGACGAAGGTGAACGGTGCGCAGCGGGAGTTCGACGCGGAGATCACCGAGCAGATCCCGGACGAGCGGGTCGCCTGGACCACCGTCGGCGGTGAGGCGCGGCAGGCCGGTGTGGTCACCTTCCACCGGCTGGACGAGGCCCGGAGCAAGGTGATGCTCCAGATGGACTTCGACCCCGACGGGTTCGCCGAGACCGTGGGGGACAAGCTCGGCTTCGTCCGCCGCCGGGTCAAGGGCGACCTGGAGCGGTTCAAGGAGTTCATCGAGTCCCGCGGCACGGAGACGGGTGCCTGGCGCGGACAGGTCTGAGCCACCGCCGCCTGACCCCGGGGCCTCGCGTACCCGGGACGACGGCCCGCCCGCCGGTTCGCCGGGCGGGCGGCCGGGCCGTCGCGGTACGTCCTTCCAGGCTTCTGCCGTCGGAAGAATCGGGCCAGGCCGGCGTGGGCACCCTGCATGATGTGCCGGTGGGACATCTGCCTGTCGACGTGCGCGCTTCACTCCGGCTGTTCGCCTTCTACCTGGCGAACGGCACCGTCGACGTCGATCTGCTCGACGGTGTCGACTACCGTCCGGCTCTCTTCCGGTTCGGCTCGCCCCTGGAGCAGGTCTTCGCGATCTACTGCAATGTGCTCCAGGTCGACGCGAACGGCGAGGTGCTGAACGAAGCGGATGCGCAGTACCGTGCCGCGCAGTGGATACGCGCCCACTGCGACCCGAGCTACCGGGTCGAGCCGCCGTTCCGGGCCTGGGAGACCGAGCTCCACGGCCCCTGAACGGGCGGCACGTCACCGGCGTTCTCGATCCACCGTTACCGCGATGACGCGCCATCCCGCATCGGTGAGATCCAGGCGCAGAAACAACTCCTCGGTGCCCAGCCGCGGCTCTCCGGACTTGGGAGTCGTCGCGGTGCGGTAGACGACCTTCACATGCACGGAGGACGGGGTCGGGCCGGGGAGACTGGTCGGCACCTCGACGGTGGTGATCTCGGTGGTGATCACCGACTTCTCGTCGCGCAGCATTTTCCAGACGCCCTCGGTCCCGAACGGCTGATTCTGCTCCAGGGTCCCGACCAGCGAGCCGGTCGCGTACTTGGCCGCGCGACCCTGTGAATCACCGAAGGACGAATCCGCGCCGTCGCGCGCGTCGTGCTCCGTGAAGGCCGTCGTACTTTACCGGGCCCGCAGGGCCGCCCGTTCGGCCGTATGTGCGGCGGCGTGGAGTGCGCCTCCCCGGGTGGGAGCCCATGCTGACAGTGGGCGCCGAGCGGTCCGAACGAGCCGCCGGCGTCACCGACGCCGGCACGGAAGCCGGCATCAGGGGGTCGGGGCCAGGGGCAGCCGCACCACCCACACGCACAGGGAGAACCCGTGACGTCCACTTCTCAGCGCGCGAACCCCGAACCCCGACCCCCTGGCTCGGGCCGGACCCCCGAGCCCGTAGCGCCCCGGGACGATGGCCCGCCCCCGGGCGACGGCCCACCCACCGGCGCCGCGCCCCTCACCATGGACGGGCTGGCCCGCATTCTCTTCGGGCACGCCGCCTTCCAGTACTTCAACGCCGCCTGCGAGCTCGGCCTCTACGAGGTGCTCAAGGAGAAGCCGGACCTCACCCGCCCGGAGATCGCCGACGAGCTCGGCCTGGCCGAGCGGGCCAATGACATCCTGCTGCTCGGCGCCACCTCCCTCGGCACCCTCACCCTGCGGGACGGCCGCTACCGTCTCGCCCGGATCATCGACGATCTGATGGAGACCCCCGACTGGCAGCGCCTGAAGGACACCGTCGCCTTCGAGCAGTACATCGTCTACCCGGGGCAGTTCGACTTCACCGCCTCGCTGCGCACCAACCGGAACGTGGGCCTGCGCTCCATACCCGGCACCGGCCGGGACCTCTACCATCGGCTGAGCGAGAACCGGAACCTGGAGAAGATCTTCTATCGCTATATGCGCTCCTGGTCCGAGCTGGCCAACCGCCACCTGGTCGAGGTGCTGGACCTGTCGGGCGCCCGACGGCTGCTGGACTGCGGCGGTGGCGACGCCGTGAACGCCATCGCGCTCGCCCGCGCCCACGAGCACCTGGAGATCACCGTCCTGGAGATCGCCCCCACGGCTCCCATGACCGAGAAGAAGGTCGCTGAGGCCGGCCTCGGCGGCCGGATCTCCGTCCTCGCCGCGGACATGCACCACGACCCCTTCCCCACCGGCTTCGACACCGTTCTCTTCGCCCACCAGCTGGTCATCTGGACACCGGAGGAGAACACCCGGCTGCTGCGCCGGGCGTACCGGGCCCTCCCGGACGGCGGCCGGGTCGTCGTCTTCAACTCGATGTCGAACGACGAGGGCGACGGGCCCGTCGTGGCCGCCCTGGACAGCGTCTACTTCGCCGCGCTGCCGGCCGAGGGCGGCATGATCTACTCCTGGGCCACGCACGAGAACTGCCTGCGGGAGGGCGGGTTCCGCTCCGTCGAGCGCATCCCTCTGCCCGGCTGGACGCCGCACGGCGTCATCATCGCCACCAAGTGAACCGCCACCGGGCGCTCACGTCGCCAAGCGCGTCGCCACCGGGCGCTCACCGCTTCCGGCGGAACCCCGCCGAGCCGCTCACGGCCACGGCTCGGGCACGTACACCGTCGCCTCCCGCACCCGGTCCACCACATCGCGCAGGCTGCCCCGGCGGGCGAGCGCCCGCCGCTGCCGCTCGGCGCCCCCGTGAGCCCCCGGCCGCCGCAGCACCGCGGCCACATGCGCCAGCTCCCCGTACGCGCGCAGCACGGGAGCGGTGTGGTCCAGCAGCCGCCGCGCTGCCTCCGCCGCGGGCAGCAGCCGCCCGTCGCGCAGATCGATGCCGTGGCCGGAGCAGCCGTCGCGCGCCGCCCGCCAGTACGCCGCCCGCAGCAGCGTGTCGCACACCCGCGGGCCCGGGTCGCCGTCGCGCACCCGCGCGAGCGCCGTGACGACCAGGGCGCGGACGAGCACGGCGAGGACGGCGGCGTCCCGGGCGTCGCTCACCACGTCCATCACCCGCACCTCCACCGTCGGCAGATGGGCGCACGGCCGCACGTCCCAGAACAGCGTGCCGTCGTCGAGCGTGGTGCCGGTCCGCCGCAGCACCCCGACGAGCCGGTCGTACTCCTCGGCGTGGGCCAGGTACGGGGGAGGGCCCGCGATGGGCCACCGGCCCGTGACGATCGTGCGCCAGCTGGCGTACCCGCTGTCGCGGCCGTGCCAGAACGGCGAATTCGCCGCCAGGGCCGCCAGCGTCGGCAGCCACGGCCGCAGATGGTTGCCGACCAGCACCGCGTGCTCCCGGTCCGGCACCTCCACATGCGTGTGGAAGGCACAGACGGTGTGCTCGTCGTTGAGCGCCCGGTACAGGTCGGCGCCGACCCGGAGGCGGGGGTCGTCCCGGAAGGGCGCGGGCTCGGGCGCGGCCGTGATGGGCGTGCCCGAGGCGAGGAGGTGCAGCCCCTCCGCGGCGGCCGCCGCGGACACCTCGGTGCGCATCCGGGCGATATGGCGGTACACCTCGCCGAGGGTGCCGCAGGGCGGGGTCTTCCCCTCGATCTGGTACTCGGTGAACTCCCCGGACACCAGGTCGCCGAGCGCCCGCCGGGCCCGCTGCAGGACCTTCGAACCGAGGGCGGCGAGCGCGCCCGTACGGGGGTCGACGAGGAAGTACTCCTCCTCCACCCCCAGCCTCGGCGCCGGCGGTACGGGGGCGGGCCTCGGAGCCGGCGCTATGTCGGCCGGCCGCGGCGCGGGCCGTACGGGGACCGGGCCCGGCGCCGGCGACGCGTCGGGCGCTCGGGGCCGCTGACCGCCGGTCGCTGCCATACCTCTCCCTGCGGACCGCGCTGCCGGCCCCGGCCAGGGTGTCGGGGGCGGCGCTCGGGCCGATCATCGCCCGTGGCGGGGGGCGGGTTCAAGCAGCCGCCCGCCGGTGGGCGCGTCCACGAGCCGCCACCCCGGGGGCGTCACGGCAGCGTGAGGATGCGCGGCCCTTCCTCCGTGACGGCGACCGTGTGCTCGATGTGCGCGGCCCGGCTCCCGTCCGCCGTGCGCAGCGTCCATCCGTCGGCGTCCGTCCGGTAGTCGTCGCTGCCGCCGGCCATCAGCATCGGTTCGATGGCGAGGGTCAGGCCGGGGCGCAGCGGGAAGCCGCGGCCGGGCCGCCCGCGGTTCGGCACGTGCGGGTCCTCGTGCATGCGCCGCCCGATGCCGTGACCGCCGAAGTCCCGGGGCATGCCGCAGCGGGCCTCCCGGGCGACGGTGCCGATGGCGTGCGAGATGTCACCGATGCGCTGCCCCGCGGTCGCCGCGGCGATGCCCGCGTCCAGGGCGCGCTGGGTGGCGGCGATGAGTTCCAGGTCCCCGGGGCGCGGCGTGCCGACGACGAAGCTGACGGCCGCGTCGCCGGTCCAGCCGTCCAGCTCCGCGCCGCAGTCGATGCTGACCAGGTCGCCGTCGCGCAGCCGCTGGTCACCGGGGATGCCGTGCACGACGGCGTCGTTGACCGACGCGCAGATCACTCCGGGGAAGGGGACGGGCGCGAAGGAGGGCTGATAGCCCAGGAAGGGGGAGCGGGCCCCGGCCTCGGCCAGTACGGTGCGGGCGGCCTCGTCCAGTTCCCGCAGCGACACGCCGACGCCCGCCGCCTCCCGTACGGCGGCGAGGGCGTGCGCCACCACGCGCCCCGCCTCCCGCATGGCCTCCAGCGCCGTATCCGTCTTGATCTCCACCATCGCGGCGGCTCCCCATCCCTTGGTGTCCAATTGTTATACCGGTATTGGTATCACGGTATTAGTATCACGGGCATGGTGAGAGTTCCCTTGACCCCCTGGGAGCGGCAGCGCGGTGAGCGGTTCGGCGCTCTGCTGCGCGAGGCGCGGGGCGAACGCAGCATGGTGGAGGTCGCCGCGGCGGCCGGAGTGTCGGCGGAGACGCTGCGGAAGATCGAGACCGGCCGGGCCCCGACCCCGGCCTTCTTCACCGTGGCGGCTCTGGCCGCCGCGCTGGGGCTGTCCCTCGACGAGCTGGCCACGGAGTGCGTGGCGGGCTGGGACGGCCTCGACGAGGGAGGCGAGCACGCGCTGTCGGCGTGACGAGGCAGTCGGCGTGAGCAGGTCTTCGGCGTGACGAAGGGGCGCGGGAGCCGGCGCCGGGCCCCGACCGGCGCCGCCCCACGGCCCCCTTCACTCCCTTCGCTCTACTTCCTTCGCTTCACTCAGCGCATTCCGGCCGCTCCCTGTCAGGGCCCGCGGTGGCGCAGCAGAGCGTCCGCGATGGCGACCTGCGCCGGTTCCAGCGCGCCCTTGCCGTCCTCGATGTCCCACAGCGCGTTCTGGAGCACGCGGCCGAGCGTCCAGCCCGTCGCCCGCCGCCGGTTTAGCCCCAGGGCCTCGGTCAGGAGGTCGAAGCGGCGGAGCACCGTACGCGTCGTGTCGCCGCCCGCCACCACCCGCTCCCAGCGGATGTCCATGGCCGGCAGCAGCTCGAAGCCGGGGTCTCCGGCGAGCGGTTCGGGGTCGATGGCCAGCCAGGGCTCCCGCCGCCCGGCGAGCACATTGCCGTCGTGCAGGTCCCAGTGCAGCAGGCGGTCGCCGGATTCGCCGATCAGGTCGGCCACGGCGGACGCGCAGACACGCACCAGCCGCCGCTCGGCGGGGTCGCGCAGCGCGGGCACGGCGCGCGGTACGTCCTCGAGCATGGCGCCGGCGACATCGGCCAGGCGGCGCAGGCCGGGCGGCGCGGGCACCGCGGCCAGCCGCGCCATCAGACCCGCGAGGACCTCCATGGCCGCGTCGTCGTCGGCCACCGACGACAGCGGCCGGGCCGCGTCGAGCCGCTCCAGCAGCATGGTGCCGGTGTCCGGGTCGTGCTCCAGCAGGTGGACCACGCCGTCGCCGTTCCAGGTCCGCAGGCCGAGCGCGGCGCCGGCGGTCTCCTCGGTGACCTGCTGGAGCTTCAGCGCGGCGGGCGTTCCGTCCGCGCGGGTCACCGGCAGGACGAGTGAGGCCGCGCCGTGTCCCGCGGGGCCGTCCGGCCGCAGCCCCCAGCGGTCCAACGCGTCCGCGGCCAGCGCGGGCAGGGCGGCGAGCCAGGCGCGACCGGACGCGCTGCCCCGGCCGTACGACGCGGCGAACGCGGCGGGGACGGCGATGGCCGTCGATGAGTTCATGCTGAATGCCTCCTTCGTGGGTTCGGGCTCACGCGGTGTACGAAGGAGGTTCACGGGGGTGCCCGGCAGTCGGGCAGGCGTCACAGCACGAGCCCACCCTATCCGGGGAGGCGGCGGAACTCGCCGCCGGGCGGGCCGAGTACGGGCGAGACCTGGTTCTGATTGCGGCAGCACACGAACCAATCACATACTGATCACATACCGGCCACATACTCAACAGAACGAAAGATCGTGCGAAGATTCCGCCACCCGGTCATGCAGGACCGGGTGATAAGGGGAAACTTCGTGAAACGAACCATCATCAGATCCGCCGTGGGTGTGGCGCTGGCCGGGGCCATGGCGGTCGCGCTCGCGCCCTCCTTCTCGGCGGGTGCGGCGGAGGGCCGCACGGTGGACGACGCGACGGCCGAGTCCTTCGGCCGTCTCGCCGGCGCCGTCCTGACCGAGCGCACGGCGGCGCTCGTGGACAACAAGCAGTCGGACAAGCAGTCCGACCAGCAGCGCACCGCGCAGGCCGGCAAGAACAAGAAGGTCCGTCTGTCGTCCGGCCTCGCCCGGAACGAGGACGGCGCCCTCTCGTCGCTGCGGACCCGCAAGTCGCGGCTCGCCTCCCTGGGTGAGGCGTACTCCGCCGCCGACACCCAGGTGACCGCCGACAAGCCCGTCGTCAAGAACGGCCGGGCCACGGTCCAGGTCACCGAGACCACGACGCTGACCTACAAGAAGGTCCGCGGTGACGAGCCGGCGACCACCGGCTTCACCGCCCACCACGAGGCGAGCTTCGCCCGCACGCCCTCCGGGACCTGGGAGCTGACCGGCATCCAGCCCAAGGACGAGGGCCCGCGGGCGATCAACCAGCCCGTGGCGGCCCCGGCGGCGCAGGTGAACCTCTACCCGAGCGGCACCCCCGCCTCGACGTCGTGGCCCGCCCGCCCGCAGCCGAAGAAGATGAGCGGCACGGGCTACAACTACGCGGCCATGGCGTCCTACGCGGAGAAGTACTGGCGGAACTACAACCCCGCGTACCGCAAGTTCAACGCCGCCGGCGGCGACTGCACGAACTTCATCAGCCAGGCCCTGCGGGCCGGCGGCTGGAAGGACGCGCCGGGCCCGTCCGACGACAACCGCTCCTGGTACTACGCCACCAACGGCCAGTCGGTGTCGTGGGTGGGCGCCAACGAGTGGTCGTGGTTCACCCTCTCCTCGAAGCGGGCGACCAACCTCGCCAACGTCTACCAGATGGACGTCGGTGACATCCTCCAGCTGGACTTCGACCGTGACGGGTCCAAGGACCACTCGATGATCACCACGTATCGGAGCCGGGCCGGCGTTCCGTACATGACGTACCACTCGACCAACACCTACCGGAAGTCGGTGGCGAGCATCATCGCGTCCAACCCGGACGCGGTCTACTTCGCCTACCGCACCTGACGGTTGGGCCGTTCGAACCCCCGCCGCCCGGCGCCGAGCCGGGCGGCGGTGTCGCTTCTCGCGCCGTGACCCCGGGGCACCTCCTCCCGCCCCGGAATCCCCGCTGTCAACCAGGGTTGACGGCGCCCGACCTGTCAACGTAAGTTGACGGCATGAGCGAAGCGACCGATCTCGCCACGCGTGCGGGCGACCGCGACCCCCGGGTCGGGCTGCGGGCCGTGGCCGCGCTGCGCCGACTGCTGGAGCAACTCGAAGCGGTCCAGGTCAGAAGCGCCCGCGCCCAGGGCTGGTCATGGCAGGAGATCGCGGCCGAACTCGGCGTCAGCCGGCAGGCCGTCCACAAGAAGCACGGGAGGCATTGATGTTCGAGCGGTTCAGCGAGAGTGCCCGCGACGTCGTCAAGGGGGCCGTCGCCCACGCGGAGCGGTCGCGCGCCGACTCCGTCACCGAGGAACACCTGCTGCTCGCCCTGCTGGACCTGGAGGGCACGCGGTCGTCGTACGGCTTCTCGGTCCTCGGCGTCGCCGACCGACGGGCCTCCGTGCTGGCTGGGCTGGCGGACGCGCGCCGGCGCGCGGGCCTGACCAAGGCGGATGCCGAGGCCCTCGCGGACATCGGCATCGACGTGACGGAGATCGTGTCCCGGGTGGAGGCGGTCCACGGCGAGGGCGCGCTGGCGGGCGATGCCCGGCCCAAGCGGTGGTGGTCGGGGCGCCGGCCCTTCACCCGCACCGCGAAGGACGTCCTGGAGCGGTCCCTGCGCATCGCCCTGGGCCGGGGCGACCGCCACATCGGCGACGAGCACCTGCTGCTCGCCCTGGTCGCCCGCCCCGGCGCGGTCGCCGACGTCCTGGCGGAGCACGGCGCGACCTACGCGGCCGTGGAGCAGGCGATGTTCGGCGCCCCGGGGCGCACGGCCTGACGCGACCTCCCGGGCGACGGTCGGCAGGGGGGCCCGACGGCCCCGGTCACAAGGCGCGAACGCCGCCCGCCGCGCTCCCGCCACCCGCCGTACCGCCGCCGGCCGCCGCGTCCCCGTCGTCCGCGCCGGTCGCCACCGGGGGGCCCGAGGGGAGCCCCCACTCGCTCCAGGAGCCGTCGTACACCGACAGCGCCCCGTAGCCCGCCAGTTCGGCGCCCAGTGCCAGGACACAGGCGGTGACGCCCGACCCGCAGCTGAGGACGAGCCGCTTCCGGTCGCCGACGACGGCCGAGAAGGCGGCGCGCAGCTCCGGCGCGGGGAGCATGCGGCCGTCCCGCTGGATCTCCCCGAAGGGCAGGTTCACCGCTCCGGGCATATGGCCGCCGCGCAGCCCGGGGCGCGGCTCGGGCGCCGTACCGGCGAACCGCTCCCGGGAGCGGGCGTCGACGACCGCCGCGGCCGGGTCGGCCAGCGCGGCGGCCACCTCGCCGCTGTCGACGAACAGACCCGGCCGGGGCCGCGCGGTGAAGTCGCCGCGGCGGTCCGGGGCCGCGGGCGGGCCGCTCTCCAGCGGCAGCCCCGCCGCGGACCAGGCGGGCAGTCCGCCGTCGAGCACCGCGACCCGGTCGCAGCCCATCGCCCGCAGCATCCACCACGCGCGGGCGCTCGCGTAGATGCCCGCCGCGTCGTAGACGACCACGGTGTCGCCGTCGTCGACACCGAGCGAGCGCATCTCCTCGGTGAAGTGCTCGGCCCCGGGCATGGTGTGCGGCAGGGGAGAGGAGTGGTCCGACAGCGACCCGTCGATGTCGAAGACCCGAGCCCCGGGGATGCGCCGCGCGGAGCCCCGGTGCGCGCCCACCGAGGCGTCGAGCACCACGAGACGCTCGGTGCGCAGCCACCGGGCGAGCAGGGCCGCGTCGACGAGCGGCCCGGGGAG
>NZ_JBPQTV010000084.1:0-22283 GCF_051386515.1 Streptomyces sp. URMC 123
CGGGGGCGCCGGCGGGCGGGAGGTCGCCGATCGGGGGGCCGGTGCGGCCGTAGCCGTGCGAGGCCATCGCCGCGGCCAGGGCGAGCGAGCGGTTGAGGGCGTCCTCCAGGACGGGGATGACGATGCCGCGCAGCGCGCGGACGCCCTTCTGCCGGCCGCCGCGCAGCCTGCGGGCCCGCCGCACCCGCTGGACGCTCTCGACGAGTTGCGGGGCGACGGTCAGCGCGACCACCACGGAGGTGCCGATCTCGTGGAGCGCGCCCGGCAGGGCCTTGAGCATGCGCTTGGGGTCGGCCAGGGCGTTGGCCGCGCCGACGCACACCAGCATGGCGGCCAGGCGCAGCCCGTCGTAGAGGCCGCCGAGGAGCTGCTCCGCGGCCACCGGGCCGAACAGCCGGATGCCGGCCGCCCATTCGGGCAGCGGCACCCGTGGCAGGGTGAACAGGATGTGCTCTCCCGTGCCGCCGCCGAAGACGATCCGGAAGACCACCCGCATCGTCACCACGACGGCGCCCGCCAGCAGATACATCCGGAACGCCAGCGCCCAGGGCGCGTCGCCCCGGCGGCGGGTCACCACCCAGCCGACGACGGCCAGGATCATGAGCAGCAGCAGGGGGTTGGTGGTGCGGCCGGCGGCGGCCGCCATGCCGAGCGCCCACAGCCACCAGGCGCCCGGGTGGAGGGAGCGCGGCAGCGGTGACCGGAGCGGGCGCAGGGCGAACGGGGCGGTGGTCATGGCCGGTCGTCCGCTCCCGCCGGGCCGTCGGCGGACCGGGCGGACCGGCGCCTGCGCCAGGCGGTGGTGCCGGCGGCCGCGGCCAGTACGGCGACGGCCGCGGCCCCGGCGACCGTGCCCACGGGGACGCCGGAGCCGCTCTCGGCCGTGGCGGTCCGGGTGGCGTCGGGCCCCTCGCCGGTCCAGCCGGGAGCCCCGGTCGGGGTGCCGTGGGGGCCGGGCGCCGGCTCGGCGGGGCCGGAGGCCCCGGGCGCGGGGTCGCCGGTCGCGCCGGGGGTGCCGGACGGCTCGCCGTCGGCCGGGGGCGGCGGGGTGAGGCCGCCGCCCGGGGCGGTGCCGTCGCCGGTGTCGCCGCCCGCGGGACCGCCGGGGCCGGTGGCCGGGCCACCGCCTCCCGTTCCGCCGTCGGCGCCGACACCGCCCGTGGCGCCCGTGGCACCCGTACCGGCCGTGCCGCCCGTGCCACCGGAAGCGCCACTGCCGCCACTGCCGCCACTGCCACCACTGCCGCCCGTGCCGGAACCGCCCGCTCCGCCGGGGTTTCCGGGGCCGCCGCCGGGCGGCGGGCCCACCACGGGGCGCAGCGGCGCGATCCTGGGCGCCTGCTTGGCCGTTCCGCCGTCGCTCCGGGAGAACGACCAGCCCTCGAAACTTCCGCGCGGGGGCTTGCGGTTCATCGCCCCCCACTCGCTGTAGGTCCAGCCGCCGCCGTCGGGGGCGTGCCAGTACGACCAGTAGGCGGTGGCGGGCGGGGTGTCGACGCACGGCTCGGTGGCGGCGGTCGGCTTCCCCTCGATCCGGCAGATGAACGCCTCTCCCCACCGGCTGGTCCCGGCGATCCTGAACCCGGCGTTCCGGAGGGCGTCATGGCCGCTCTCCTGCTCGCCGGGGGCACAGCGCACCACGGTGGTGCCGCCCAGGTCGCGGAAGTCGACGACCACGGTCACCCCGTCGTCGTCCGGGCAGAAGCCGGGGGTGCCGCGGGAGGTGTCCACGGCGGTGGCGGGCGGCGCGGGCAGCGGGCCCGGTAACGCCGGGAGCAGGGCGAGGGCCGGCGCGAGCGCGGCCGCCGCCAGGAGTCCGCGCCAACGGCCCGTGGCCCACCGGTTCATCGACGTGAACCAGCCGGGTGCGTGGCGGCCATCGGAGTGCCTTTCGAAGGGTCCTGGCCCGCCACCGCGGCCCGCGACCGACTCGGCCGTCGCACCGGCCGACGGCCCGACTTCCGGGCGGAAGGGGGCGGTTGGCCGGCCGGGAGAGCCGAGGCACCGGGGCTTCGCGCTGCAGACCATGACAGTGGGAAGCTGTGCACGTGGCGCGCCAGGTGTTCCGGCTCACGGCCCGGACGGCCGCTCACGGTTGCAGGTCAGCGCCGGATTCCCACCGGCTTCCCCCAGTCGCGTACGCATGAAGTTGTCCGTTCCGCCCCATCGGGGCCGAACTCGACGCATCGTACGCACTGTCGATGGAGCCGCACCAGAGTTCGCGGGGCGGACCGGCACGTGAGCCTCACCACGCGCCACCGCCCCTTACCCGGCTCCCGGGTGCTCCGCTCCGGTCCCGCTCCCCCGGCCCCGATCCGCGGCCCCCCCGGTCGAGGGTCGGATTCCCGTCAGGCCGGGACGATCGGCCGCCACCGCGCCACGGCCGCCCGCATACTGGCCCCGCGCCACGCCCGCTCCCTCCGCCCCTGCGAAGGAGGACCGGCATGCCCTCCGCCCGGACCACCCGAAGCACTCCGGCCACCCCGGTCACCGCGACCGCCCCGACCGCCCGGGCCCGCGCGTCGGCGACCGGCCCCGCGAAGCCGTCGGCGTACGACCCGCCGGAGCCGTCGGCGTACGACCCCGCGGCACCGGAGCCGGAGCCGGAGGTCCCCGCGTACGAGGGCCTGCCCGAACGCCGGCCCCTGCGGCCCCCGGTGCTCGTGCGCGACCCGGACGCCGTGGAGCTGACCGGCCCGGTCTTCGGGCCGGCCGATGTCACCGCGCTCGACCACGACCTCACCGCCGGGCACCCGGGCGAGCCCGTCGGGGAGCGCGTCGTGGTGGCCGGGCGGCTGCTCGACCGCTCCGGCCGGCCCGTGCGCGGGCAGTTGATCGAGATCTGGCAGGCGAACGCGGCCGGCCGCTATGCCCACCAGGGCGATCGCCACCGCGCCCCGCTGGACCCGAACTTCACGGGCGTGGGCCGCTGTCTGACCGACGACGACGGCCGCTACGCCTTCCTCACCGTCAAACCGGGGGCGTATCCGCTGGACGACCGGGAGAACGTCTGGCGCGCCGCGCACATCCACTTCTCGCTGTTCGGCACCGCCTTCGCCCAACGGCTGATCACGCAGATGTACTTCGCCGGCGATCCACTGCTGCCGTACGACGCGGTGCACCGGGCCGTGGCCGACCCACGGGCCCGCCGGCGGCTGGTGGCGGCCTACGACCCCGGGCTGTCCCGGCCGGGTCTCGCGCTCGGCCACCGCTGGGACATCGTGCTCGACGGGCCGTCCGCCACCTGGGCCGAGGAGGGCCGCTGATGTCCCGGCCGCCGACCCCCCTGCCGCCGACGCCCTCGGGAGCGGCACCCCGCCGGCCGGAGGCCTCGGTGACGCCCCCGCAGACCCTCGGCCCGTTCTTCGGCCAGGCCCTGCCGGCGCCCGGTGGCGGCGACCTCGTGCCGCCCGGCCACCCCGCGGCGATCACGGTGTACGGCGGGGTGTACGACGGTGACGGCGCCCCGGTGCCCGACGCGCTGGTGGAGACGTGGCAGGCGGCCCCGGACGGCTCGCGCCGCGGGGCGCCGGGGTCGCTGCGCCGCGACGCGGCCACGGGAGCCCCACTGGGCCGCGGCGGCGGCCCGGCCTTCACCGGGTGGGGCCGGGTGGCCACCGACGCGGCGGGGCAGTGGGCGGTGCGCACGCTGCCACCGGGTGGCGCCCCGCCCTGTCTCGCCCTGTGCGTGCTGGTCCGGGGGCTGTTGGCCCCGCTCTTCACCCGGGTGTATCTGCCCCCGCCGCACGAGGCGGCGGGCCCGGGCGGCGTTCCGGGCGGGAGCCATGACGGCGCGCGGGCGGGGGACGACCCGGACGCCCTGGCCGCCGACCCGCTGCTGTCGTCCCTGCCGCCCGAGCGCCGGCGCACCCTGATCGCGACGGCCGAGCCGTACCGCGCGTACCGCTTCGACATCCGGCTCCGCGGGGACCGGGAAACGGTCTTTCTCGCCTTTCACCCCGGCGACTGAGCTCCGACGACCGGGGGCCGGCGGCCGGGGTCCGACGACCGGGTCCGGCGCGACGCCCTCGTGAATGTTGACGCGTCAAGCAGGTTTCCTTACCGTCCGCGACACGGCGATGTTGTCATGTTTCGCTCAATCTCTCGCCCGGCCAAGGAAACCGATCGGAGCGATCCCATGGAACGGAAGCTCAAGCGCGCCACCCCGCGCGCCCTGGCCGCGGCCGTCGCGGCGGCCGCGCTCACCGCGGGACTGCTGACCGCCACGGCCGCCCCCGGCCACGCCGGAGCCGCGGCGCCCGGCTCCGTGCCCGACGGCGTCAGGGCCCTCTCCAGCGGCTGGTCGATCCCCTGGGGCCACGGCTGGCTCCCGGACGGCTCCGCCCTCTACGCCGAGCGGGACTCCTTCAAGGTCTTCAAGCTCACCCCGTCGGGCACGAAAACCCAGGTGGGCACGGTGCCCGAAGCGGCCACCACCAACGGCGAGGGCGGGCTGATGGGCGTGGCCGTCTCCCCCACCTTCGCCGAGGACCACTACGTGTACTTCATGCACACCTCCTCCAGCGACAACCGGATCGTGCGCATGACGCTCGACGGCTCCTCGCTGAGCGACTACACGCCGCTGGTCACCGGCATCAGGAGGAGCAAGTACCACAACGGCGGCCGGCTGCGGTTCGGGCCCGACGGATATCTGTACGCCACCACCGGGGACGCCCAGAACACCAGCACGGCACAGAACAAGGACTCGCTCAACGGGAAGATCCTGCGGATGACGGCCGACGGCAGGCCCGCCCCGGGCAACCCGTTCGGCACCCTCGTCCTCAGCTACGGGCACCGCAACCCCGAGGGGCTGGCCTTCGACCCGCAGGGCCGGCTGTGGTCCTCCGAACTCGGCGACCGCAGCAGGGACGAGCTCAACCTCATCGAGGCGGGCGGGAACTACGGCTGGCCCCTGTGCGAGGGCACCTGCTCCAGCCCCGGGACGATCAACCCCAAGCGCACCTGGCCGACCGGGCAGGCCTCGCCCAGCGGGCTCACCTACGCGGACGGCGCGCTGTACATGGCGGCGCTCCGGGGCAAGCGGCTGTGGCGGATTCCGGTGGACGGCACCGGCACGGGCACCCCGTCGTCGTACTACACCGACCAGTACGGGCGGCTGCGCACGGTCGAGGCGGTGCCGGGCGCGAACCGGCTGTGGCTCTCCACCAGCAACGCCGACAACAACGGCGGCCAGCCGGACGGCGTCGACAAGGTCTATCTCGTCGAGCTGAAGTAGCCGCGCGGCGCGCTCGTGGCGGTCAGTGGGCGGGCGCGTCGGGGCGGCGCTCCAGCCGCACCGGCGGGAAGTACTCCCGCACCGGTGTGCGGTGCCACCAGGCCCCGGTCGCGCGCCGCTCCCGCCAGGTCGTGAAGCGGTAGAGGTACAGCCGGGCCCGGACGTGCGTCGGCGGCGCGTCCGGGAAGGGGTTGACCCGCAACAGCCCCAGCACCGCCCGGTCGTTCTCCAGCAGCTTCTCCAGCAGGGCGCCGAACCAGGGGCGGGCGTACGCCGCCGACAGTCCGGCGAACCACATCAGCCAGTCCAGGCGGAGGTGGTACGGCGCGAACTGGCGGGGCCTGCGGCGTACGTCCCCCGGCTTGCCCTTGAACTCGTACTCCCGCCAGCGGGTCCCCTCGTGCAGTACGGCGTCCTCGGTCCCCTCGATCACCACCTCGAACCGGTCCTGGTTGACGCTGCCGAAGGCGCCGTAGGTGTTGCCCAGGTGGAACGGGTTGAAGGACCGGTTCATCTGCTGCTGCCGGGAGATCAGGTTCCGGACGGGCCAGTAGCTCAGCACCACCATCAGCACCGTGGCCGCGATCACCACGACCGCGTACCACAGGGGCGGCCCGGGCAGCGCGGGCGGCTCGGGCAGCGGCAGCACCTCGGCGGCCAGGGCGCCGTCCACCGCGGAGAGCGCCAGCACGATGGTGATCCAGTTGAGCCAGGCGAAGTTGCCGGAGAGGACCAGCCAGAGCTGGGTGACGACCATGACCCCGGCGGCGGCGCTCGCCACCGGCCGCGGGGCGAAGAGCAGCGGCGGCACCAGGAGCTGGGCCACGTGGTTGGCCGCGACCTCCACCCGGTGCAGCGGCTTGGGCAGCCGGTGGAAGTACCAGCTCAGCGGGCCCGGCATCGGCTGGGTCTCATGGTGGTAGTACAGACAGGTCAGGTCCCGCCAGCAGCGGTCCCCGCGCCATTTGATCAGTCCGGCCCCGAACTCCACCCGGAACAGCAGCCACCACAGCAGCACCAGCACGAGGAGGGGCGGCGCGGTCCGCTCGTTGCCGAGGAGCACGGCGAGGAAGCCCGCCTCCAGCAGGAGGGACTCCCAGCCGAAGCCGTACCAGGTCTGGCCCACGTTGACGATGGACAGATACAGCACCCAGGGCACCGCCCACAGCGCCATGGCCGCGCCCAGCGGGAGCTCGTCGGCGGCGCCGGCCAGCAGGGCCGCGGAGACCGCGGCGCCGCTCCAGGCCACGGCCGCGAAGAGCCGGTCGGAGTAGCGCAGATGGAACAGGCTGGGCGCGTAGCGCGCCGGGACACGCGCCAGAAAGGCGCGGATCGGGGTCAGTCCGCCGTCCCCAAGGAGGGCGCGGAACTGCAGCGCGGCGGCCAGGAAGGCGACCAGGTAGAGGGCGGCCAGGCCGCGCTGGAAGACCAGCCTGCTCAGCCAGTGGTCGGGCGCGGTGAACCAGTCCATGCCGCGGTGACTCCTCGGTCGGATGCCCCCGCCCCATGATCCCATCGTCGGCCGGTGAACCGGTGCAGGCCCGCCGCTTTCAACTCCTGGTTAAGTACCTCTCTCCGGGTCGGCCGCGTCAACGGGCTGGTGTGGGGCCCTTCTCCATGGCAGGATGGCGATGCGGCGCTGCCCGGCTTAACTGGCCGTGAGTGCCGTGCCGGTTACACCGGCTCACTCGGAGTGCGACGAAACTCGGTGGGCTCTTCGCGGCGATGCCATCGCGAAGGGTCGAAGGACGGTGCTGATGGCAGTGGGGGGCGATGGGTCGCCGAAGGCCGCGGGAGGTGCGCTCGCGGATCGGCTCAACTACCTGTTCGCGAACATGCACCCGCCCGGCGCCCCCTATACGAACGCGTATGTGGCGGACGAGATCAGCCGGGGCACCGAGAAGTACTGCGGTGTGAGCCTGACGGAGCAGTATCTGTCGATGCTGCGCAACGGCCGGCGCGCCAATCCCAGCCCGGATGTGCTGCGCGCCCTGGCGAAGTTCTTCGGCGTGCCCGTCGGCTATCTGCTGGGCGATCTGTCGCCGTCACAGGCCGAGCGGGTCGAGGAGGAGGTCCGGTTCCTCGTCGCCATGCGCGATCAGCGGGTGCGGGCCATCGCCCTGCGCTCGGTGGGGCTCCCGCCCGAGGTCCAGGACAGCCTGACCACCATCATCTCGCAGTTCCGGCAGCAGATGAACCTGCCGGCCGATCCTCCCGATCCGGCCGGCCCACAGAACGAGCCCCCGCGCGGGGGCTGAACGAGGCCCTTCGGCGAGGTGGCCCTGGACGGGGGTCTGGGCCGCCTACGACACGGGGCGGTGCCGGGGCGCGAGCTCCGGTACCGCCCCTGCGTTGGGCCGCTGCCGCCCCTGCCTTGGGCCGCGCACGGGCCATTGCGTGAAGCACTGTCAGTCCCCACCCGTACAGTCGTGACCATGGAGAACACCGCCCTGCGTGCCGTCGATTCGTCCGCCCTGATCGCCGATCCGTACGGCACCTGTGCCGAGCTCCGCGAGGCCGGTCCGGTGCACCGGGTGACCGGCTCCGACGGGCTGCCCGCGTGGCTGGTGACGCGGTACGCCGATGTCCGGCGGGCGCTCGCCGATCCGCGGCTGTCCCTGGACAAGCGCAACGCGCTGCCGGGCAACTACCGGGGCCTCGCCCTGCCGCCCGCGCTGGACGCGAATCTGCTCAACATGGACCCGCCGGACCACACCCGCATCCGCCGGCTGGTGGTGAAGGCCTTCACCCCGGCCCGGGTGGAGAAGCTGCGCGAGCCGGTGCGGCGGGAGGCGCGGGAGCTGCTGGACGCCATGGAGCCGGCCGGGCGGGCCGATCTGCTCGCGGCCTACGCGGGGCCGCTGCCCATCGCGGTGATCTGCGATCTGCTGGGCGTGGCACGGGCGGACCGGCGGGACTTCCGGTCCTGGACCGACGCGCTGATCACCCCGGACCCCGGGCGTCCGGAGGCGGCGCGCGAGGCGGTCGGCGCCCTGCTGGGCTTCTTCACCGCGCTGATAGCCGAGAAGCGGGCCCGGCCCGGCGACGATCTGCTCTCGGATCTGATCGCGGTGCGCGACGGCCGGGACGCCGGGGAGGGGGCCGGCGGTGACGGCGCCGGCGGTGACCGGCTCGGCGAGGACGAGCTGACCTCCCTGGCGTTCCTCATCCTTTTCGCCGGATATGAGAACACGGTCCATCTGATCGGCAACTCCGTGCTGATGCTGCTGGACGACCCGGAACTGCTCGCGGAGCTACGGCGAAATCCAGCCGTAGTGACAGCGGCTGTCGAAGAATTCGCCCGCCTGGAGGGGCCCACTCCGCTCGCCATCCGGCGCTTCCCGACCGAGGACCTGGAGATCGGTGGGGTGACCGTGCCGGCCGGGGAGACCGTGCTGCTCTCGCTGGCCTCGGCCAACCGCGATCCCGCCCGGTTCCCGGCGCCCGACAGCCTGGACCTCGACCGCGGACCCTCCGGCCATCTGGCCCTGGGGCACGGCATCCACCACTGCCTGGGCGCCCCGCTGGCCCGGCTGGAGACCGAGGTGGCGCTCACGGAGCTGCTGGGCCGTTTTCCCTCCATCCGACTGGACGTTCCCCGCTCCGACCTGCGGTGGAGGCCCTCGATCCGGGCCCGTGGCCTGATTTCGCTCCCCGTGGCCTGGCAATGAGGAAAACGAACAGGCATCGGATGCATAAGCGTTCCCTCATGCGGTAAGAAAGTTCCCGAGCCTGCCCGGTGTGCATCCCCCGTCGCACCGGGCAGGCCGTCTGTCGGGGGGAGTGCCGCCCCCACGCGCCCGCGGTCCGCCCGGCGCGCTCGGCCGTCCTCGGCCCCGGCGCGCCCCGCCCCTGCCGATCCGGCCGGACCCGCTCCCCGGCGCACGGGGCTTAAGCCGGCCGGCCGAACCGGGATACCGTCATGGAACCGATGGTCTCTCGAGAGGCGGTTGCATCCAACGTGAGTCGGAAACAGGTAGAAGTGGACGCCCGGTGGCGGGCGCCCCACGCGTCGACGGGCGCAGCGGGCAAGGCCCCGTCGACTCGCACACCGGTGGGGCGTTAAATTGGCCAGCAGGACGGAGGTGTGACCCTTGACCGACTCCGGGGACATGGCGGGACTCACCCTCGCCGACAAGCTGAATCACTTGTTCCAGACGGTGATCCCGACCGGCCGCGGCCCGTACAACACCGAGGAGGTGGCCCGTGCCATCACCGCCGCGGGCGTGCCGATCTCCGGGAGCTACATCTGGCTGCTGCGCAAGGGCCAGCGCGACAATCCCACGCTGCGCCATCTCGAGGGGCTGGCGAAGTTCTTCGGGGTGCCACCGGCCTACTTCTTCGACGACCGGGTCACGGCGGACGTCAACGCCGAGCTCGAACTGCTGGTGGCCCTGCGGGACACCCGGGTCCAGCACGTCGCGCTCCGCGCGGCCGGGCTCTCGCCCAAGAGCCTGCAGTCGATCAAGGAAGTGATCGAACGCGTCCGTGAGCTGGAGGGGCTGCCCGAGGACTCGACGGGCGCCGTGCGCTAGCGGCCGCGCCGCAGGGGGAGTCCGACGGGGGTTGAATGATCGTTACGGTCTGGCGACACCCGCCAGGGCGGCAAGGGAGCACAACAGTGAATTTCCGGGGACTGAACCAACGGTGCCGGGCCCTGGTGCGCCAGCTGGAGATACCCTCCCCCTTCGATGTGCGCGTGCTCTGCGACCGGGTCGCCGAACGCAGCGGCCGCCCCATCCATCTGGCGCCCGTCTCGCTGCCCACCCAGGGCCCCTGCGGGCTGTGGGTCTCCACCGACGAGGTGGACTTCATCTTCTACGAGGAACAGACCAGCCGTTTCCATCAGGAGCACATCATCGCCCATGAGCTGGGGCACCTGCTCTGCGACCACCACGCCGCGGAGATCATGAGCGAGGAGTCCTCCCGTCTCATCCTGCCCAACCTCGACCCCGGGATGGTCGAACGGGTGCTGCAGCGCACCCACTACAGCGCCGTGGAGGAGCAGGAGGCCGAGCTGATCGCCTCGCTCATCCTCCAGGAGGCCAACCGGCGGCGGCCCGAGCCCACCTGGTCGGTGCCCTCCGAGGCCGCCGACATCGTGGAGCGGCTGGACCGCTCGCTGCGCCACGCGCCGCGGGGTCGCGAGTGAACGCCTGGCTCCACCCCGTCTGCGCGGTGGTGGCCTGGCTCGCGCTGGCCTACAAGCTCACCGCCCTGCGCCGCTCCCCCCGTGACAACGCCCTGATCGCCCTCTGCTGTGTGCTGGGCTTCTCCGCGCTGAGCTTCACGCTCTCCCACCCCTATGTCTGGCGCCATGTCGACCGGCTGGTGGGCGTGCCCAACGGCGCGGCGCTGCTGGCCATGACCTGTGTGATGCTGCTGGTGGCCAGTCAGCAGATCGTGCTGGAGTTCTGGGCCCACCCGCCGCGGCGGGCCTGGCGCGGGGCCCGGCTGCGGATGCTGACCACCGCGCTGGTGCTGACCACGCTGGTGACGCTGTTCTCGCTGATGTCGCCCGAGGAGCAGCGGCCCAAGGACTTCACGCTGCACTACGCCGACCATCCGCTGTACGCCGCGTATCTGCTCATCTACATCTGTGCCTACGCCGCGGGCGAGATCGAGGTCGGCCGGCTGGCCTGGCGCTACGCCAAGGTCTCGCACCGGCTGTGGCTGCGCCGGGGGCTGCGGCTGATCGCCGTCGGGGCCTGGGTGACCCTGGGCTACAGCGCCATCCGGATCACCAATATCGTCGGGGCGCCCTTCGGGGTGAGCATGCGCGGCTGGGAGCCGGTGGCGTGGATCTGCGGTGACATCGGGGCGCTGCTCACCCTCGTCGGCTGGACGCTGCCGGGCTGGGGGCACCATCTGACGGCCCCGCACCGCTGGGTGCGGGCGGGAGTGCAGTACCGGCGGCTGACGCCGCTGTGGAGCGCGCTGTGCGCGGCCGTGCCCGCCATCGCGCTGCCCGCGCCCCGGGCCGGGCTGTGGCGCGCCATCGGCATTCGCACCCTGGAGTTCAAGCTCTACCGGCGAGTGGTGGAGATCCGGGACGGCCAGCTCGCGCTGCGGGCGTACGCCGATCCGGAAGTGGCCCGCACCGCGACCCGGCTGGGCGAGGCCGCCGGGCTCGACGAGCACCGGGTACGGGCGATCACGGAGGCCGCCCAGCTGACCTTCGCGCTGCGCGCCCACGGCCTGCGCGCCTCGGCGGGGCCGGTGCCCGAGCCGCGGGTGACGGGCCCGGAGCGGGCGGACCTGGCGGAGGAGACCGCGTGGCTGGTGGATGTCGCCCGCGCCTTCGCCCGCTGTCCCATCGTCGCCGCCGCCGCGGCCGCGCGGCAGCCGGCGCCCCGGTGAGCCGGCCCACCCTGCGAACCCATCCGACCGGCCCCGCGCGGGCCTCGAACCAGCCGACTACGACCAGGAGCGCAACAGCTGTGACTGCCCGAACCGGTGTGACGTGCACGCTCGTCCACGGCCCGCACGACAAGCCGATCGATGTGTACCGCCCGGACCCGGTGGACCCGACGGACCGGGCGGCGGACGGCCCGCCGGCCGCCGCGCCGCCGGCCGTCCTGCTCTGGCACGGCCTCGGCCCGGACGAGCGAGACATCCTCGCGCCGCTGGCCCGCGAGGTGGCCCGGCTCGGGCTGCCGGTGTTCGTGCCCGACTGGCGCTCGGACGCCCCGGACAGCGGGCGCGCGCATCTGCTGGGCTCCCTCGCCCACGTCCGGGAGCACGCGGCCGAGTACGGTGCCGACCCGGACCGGATCGTGCTGGCCGGCTGGTCCGCGGGGGCGCCGGCGGCCGTCGGCGTGGCGCTGCGGCCCGATCTGTTCGACGGCTGGCGGCCGGCCGCCGTGGTCGGCATCGCCTCCCGCTACGACCTCACCGCCCGCACCACCGGCAGCTGCCCGTTGAGCGATCTGGCCACCACGGCGGCGGCGCCGGTGCCGGTGCACCTGGTGCACGGCACCGCGGACACCCTGCTGGAGGTCCGGTACTCGCGGGAGTTCCTGGCGGCCCTGCGGGAGCGCGGCTGGCCGGCCGAGCTGGCGGAGCCCGACACCGACCACGCGGGCGCCATCATGGGCGAGTTCGACCCCGCGCTGAACCGCATCCGGGGCAGCGAGGCCGAGCACGCGGTGCGCGCGGGCCGGTTGACCGCTCAGGTGCTGCTGCGGGCCGCGGAGGCGGCTCCCGCCTCGCGGTAGACGTAGCCGAGCGCGACGGGTCCAGCCGCCGCTGGACCCGCCGCGCGCCCGTCGGCCAGCGCCCTGACCAGCCCGTGGTCCGGGGACAGGGCGCAGGCCGGGTCGGTGCGGGTGGCGTCGCCGGTCAGGGCGTACGCCTGACAGCGGCAGCCACCGAAGTCCCGCTCGCGGCGGTCGCAGCCGCGGCAGGTCTCGCTCATCCACGCGGTGCCCCGGTACCGGTTGAACGCCGGGGAGCGGTACCAGATCCACTCCAGGGAGCGGTCCCGGACGCCGGGGGCGGCCAGGTCCGGCAGGGCCGCGGCGGCCGGGCAGGGCAGCACGGTGCCGTCCGGGGCCACCGTGAGGGAGACGGCGCCCCAGCCGCCCATGCAGGGCTTGGCCACGCCGTCGAAGTAGTCGGGGACCACCCACACCAGGTCCAGCCGCCCGGCGAGCCGCTCCCGCAGCCGTACGACGGTGTCCCGGGCGCGGGCGAGCTGCTGCCGGGAGGGCAGCAGCCGGGCGCGGTTGAGCAGCGCCCACCCGTAGAACTGGGTGTTGGCCAGCTCGATCCGGCTCGCGCCCCAGGAGAGCGCGAGCTCGACGAGGGCCTCGACGGCGTCGAGGTTGTCCCGGTGCAGCACCACGTTGAGGCCCAGTGGCAGCCCGGCCTCCCGGACGGCCGCCGCGGCACGGGCCTTGGCGGCGAAGGAGGTCCGCCCGGCGATCCGGTCGGACGCGGCGGGTTCGGCGTGCTGGACGGAGAGCTGCACGCTGCGCAGCCCGGCGTCGGCGAGCGCCGCCGCCCTGCGGGGGGTCAGCCCGAGGCCGCTGGTGACGAGCTGGGTGTAGATCCCGGCCGTCTCGGCGGCGGTGACGATGGCCGGCAGGTCCCGGCGCAGCAGCGGTTCCCCGCCGGAGAGATGGGTCTGGACGACGCCGAGGTCCGCCGCCTGGCGCAGGACGTCCAACCATTCGCCGGTGGTCAGCTCGGCGGAGCGGCGGGCGAGGTCCAGGGGGTTGGAGCAGTAGGGGCAGCGCAGGGGGCAGCCGTGGGTGAGTTCGGCGAGCAGCGCCCAGGGTGGGGCGATGCCGGTCGCGCCACCGGTGTCGACGCCGTACTCCGTGCCGTCCGCGCCGGCTCGCGTATCGGCCGCGCCGCCGGTGTCCGGTCGCTCGGTCGCGGTCAGCGCAGCCACCCCCTGCCGCGCACCCGTGTGAGAAAGGCCGGGACGTCCTCCTCGACGGGGGCGCCGGGGAAGCGGACGGCCAGCTCGCGGACGATGTCCTCGACGTCGCGCCGGCCGTCGCACAGCCGCAGCACCCGGCTGGCGTGGGCGTTGAGGACCACGACCCGCTCGGGGAGGATCAGCAGGTCGGCGCGGCGCCGGCGGTCGTAGCGGAGCACGACGGCCGGGGCGAGCGCGGGCCGCCACCCCGGGGCGGGCCCGCCGGGCGCGGGCGGGGACCCGGCCGTCATGGCCGCGCTCCCCCGCCGGCCGGGCCGAGGGGGCCGGAGTCGCCGTCCCGTCCCCCGCCCGCGCGGTCGACGGCGTCGAGCAGCGACCAGAGCACCTCGCACTTGAAGGTCAGGGCGGCCAGGGCCCGTTCCTGGTCGGTACGGGTGCGGGCCCAGGCCAGCACCATGCCGAGCGCCTCCTGGCTGTCGGTGCGGCCCTGGGCGACCCGGGTGCGGAAGTACTCCAGGCCGGCGCGGTCGATCCAGGGGTAGTGGCGTTCGAACGCCTCGACGCGGGTGAGCATGATGCCGGGGGCCGAGAGCTCGGTGAGGGAGGCGGCCACCGCCTCCAGCCCGTCGCGCAACCGGCAGAAGTTGACGTATCCGTCGACGGCGAGCCGCACCCCGGGCAGCACCTCCGCGCCGGAGAGCAGGCGGGAGCGGTCCAGCCCGGCCGCCTCGCCCAGGCGCAGCCAGCGTTCGATGCCGCCCTCCCCCTCGGCCCGGCCGTCGTGGTCCTGGATGCGGCGCACCCAGAGCCTGCGCAGCCGGGAGCTGTCCAGCTTGGCGAGGATGAGGGCGTCCTTGACGGGGATGTGCCGCTGGTAGTGAAAGCGGTTGACGATCCAGCGGCGCAGCTCGTCGGCGTCCAGCTCGCCGCGGTGCATCCGGATGTTGAAGGGGTGGCGGTCGTGGTAGCGCTCCCGGGCCACGGTGCGCAGCCGCTCCTCGAACTCCGCGGCGGGCCAGGGGGGTGCGGCGGGCGCCGCCAGGGGGGTGACGGTCATGGCTCGATCACGTCCCGTTCGCGGTCATGGCTCGATCACCATCCCGTCCGCGGCCACCTCGATGCCGAGTTCGGCGAGCACCTTGTGCTGGGGGGCGGCGGGGTCGACCAGGGGGTTGGTGTTGTTGAGGTGGGTGTAGAGGCGGCGGCCGGTGAGCGGGGCGAGCAGCCGGGCGGTGCCCCCGGGCCCGTCGATGGGCAGATGGCCCATGCCGGTGGCGGTGCGGGCGGAGATGCCGCTGCGCCGGGGCTCCTCGTCGTCCCAGAAGGTGCCGTCGACGATCACGCAGTCCGCCTCGGTGGCGGCCCGGTGCAACGCGGGGGGCCAGGCGGCGAGGGCCGGTGCGTAGAGCGCGGTGGTGCCGGTGGCGCGCTCGGTGAGCCGCAGCGCGACCACCCAGGCGCCGTCGTCCGGGCCGCCCGGTCCGCCGGCGGCGTAGCGGGGGCGCTTGCCGGACACGGGGATGGCGCTGATCTCGACGCCGGAGCCCGGGGTGAGCGGCACGGGACGGTCCAGGGGCAGATCGCGCCAGCCGAGCCGGGTGTAGGGGCCGAGCACCTCGCCCAGCCGCAGCTTGGTGAGGAGCGCGTCGCAGACGGGGGCGGTGGTCAGCACCTCCAGGCTCTTGGCCTCGCGCAGCCGGGCGATGCCGAGGGTGTGGTCGAGTTCGGCGTCGGTGAGCACCAGGCCGGCCACGGGGGTGCGGCGCGGTTCGGGGCCGGGCCACAGGCCCGCGACCGACTCGATCTGATCGCCGATGTCGGGGGTGGCGTTGACGATGTACCAGCGGTCGCGGTCGGCCCGGACGGCGAGCGAGGCGTGCCGGCGGCGCCAGTGGGGGTGGGCGCGTGCCCCGGAGCAGCCGGGGCACGCGCAGTTCCACTGGGGGAGGCCGCCGCCCGCCGCGGTGCCGAGCACCTGGAGCAGCACGGCCGGGTCAGCGGGTGGTGAGGGAGTAGGCGGTGACTTCGAGCGCGGTCTCGACGACCACGTAGTCCGGGGTCTGCCAGGTTGTCTCCTCGCCGCCCGCGGCCTTCGGCGGCGCGGCCTGTTCCACTGCCTGGCTGAGGGTCTCGCTCATGAGTGTTCCCTGCCTTTCGTGGGGGGACGTGGGGGAAGGCGGGGGTCCACCGGGATCGCTCCCCACCGGCCGGGGAATTCACACGTCCCGGCGACAGCGGTCCGGCCGGGGGCGCCGGCCCCGGTGGCCCGGAGGAGGGCGCGCCGGGAGCCGAGGGAATCGCCGCTCATGGAGCCCTCCCGTCCGGCCGATCGCGATCCTGTCGACGTCGGTGCGTGGGTGCCGTCGTCCTTGCCGAGGGCGACGGTGCCGCGCCCCGCCCGTAGGGACACCGAAACCGCCGAGGTGACCGTCCGGAGTGTCCCAGTCGGAACCGGAAACCGGAACCTCGACGGCGGTGCCGTCACTGACATTCACGGAGCGGGGGCGGGTTTCGTTCAGCGGGGCGGCCGCGGGGGCGCCCGCGGGCTACCACTTGGTCGGCGCGTAGTCCTTCAGGAAGCAGCCGAAGAGGTCCTCGCCCAACTCGCCGCGGACGATGGGGTCGTACACCCGCGCGGCCCCGTCGACCAGGTCCAGCGGGGCGTGGAAACCGTCGGCCGCCAGGCGCATCTTGTCCGGGTGCGGCCGCTCGTCCGTGATCCAGCCGGTGTCCACGCTGGTCATCAGAATGCCGTCGGTCTCGAACATCTCCCGGGCGCTGGTGCGGGTGAGCATGTTCAGCGCCGCCTTGGCCATGTTGGTGTGCGGATGGCCCGGGCCCTTGTAGCCGCGGTTGAACATCCCCTCCATCGCCGAGACGTTCACCACGTACGTGCGGCGGGCGGGCGACGCGGCCATCGCCGGGCGCAGCCGGCTCACGAGCAGGAACGGCGCGGTCATGTTGCACAGCTGCACTTCGAGCAGCTCGACCGGGTCGACCTCCTCGACCTTCTGAATCCAGCTGTTGGTGTCGTGCAGGTCCGGGACGAGCCCGCCCGCGTCGATCGCCGTGCCGGCGGCTATCCGGGCCGGCGAGGCGGAGCCCGTGGTGAGCGCGAGTGCGGTGACGTCCTCCGCGGTCAGCCCGCCGCCGCCCAGGGCGGCGGCGCCGGCCGGCAGCGCGGCCGGGGCGCCACTGCCGAAGTGGCCCAGCACCAGGGAGTCGGGCAGGTCGCCCGGCGGCAGCGCGGCGGACTCCGCCTCCACCAGCCGGCTGTACGCCTCGGGCGACCGGCGGACGGTCTGCGCGGCGTTGTTGATCAGGATGTCCAGCGGGCCCTCGGCGCTCACCGCGTCGGCCAGCGCGAGCACCTGGGCGGGGTCCCGCAGGTCGATGCCGACGATCTTCAGCCGGTGCAGCCAGTCGGAGCTGTCCGGCATCGCCTTGAAGCGGCGGATGGCGTCGTTGGGGAAGCGGGTGGTGATGGTGGTGTGGGCGCCGTCGCGCAGCAGCCGCAGCGCGATGTACATGCCGATCTTGGCCCGGCCGCCGGTGAGCAGCGCGCGCCGGCCGGTCAGATCGGTGCGGGCCTCCCGGCGGGACCGGTTCAGCTCGGCGCAGTCCCGGCACAGCTGGTGGTAGAAGGCGTCCACCTCGACGTAGCGCGTCTTGCAGATGTAGCAGGAGCGGGGCCGCTGCAGCACGCCGGCGATCTCGGTGCTGACCGAGCTGGTCAGCTGGCGGCCCAGCGTCTCGTCGTCGATCCGGTCGGCGGCGCCGGTGGCGGTGGCCTCGGTGACCTTGCGGTCGTGCGCGGTCTTGGCGGCCCGGCGCTCCTGGCGGCGCCGCTGCTTCACCATGCGGTAGAGGCCGGCGGTGGCACGGCGGACGGTGATCGCGTCGGGGTGGTCGACCGGCAGTGCGTCGAGCTCTTCGAGCACGCTCAGGCACAGGGCCAGGCGCTCGGGGTCGATGCCGGTCGCCTCTCCGGCGGGGCTGTCTTCGGTCACCGTCATCGCTGGGTGTGCTTCCTCGTTGCCTTGGGGGGTGGGGTGGGGGCCAAACCTTGGCACTGTACGCGGTGGGGGCGGCCCCGCCCAAATGATCTTATGGGCAGGTGCGGCGGAACGGGGATTCGGGGGCGAAGCGCGCCCATTCCTGGCGGGTGAGGCTGCGGGCGACGGTGGCACACAGTTGCTCCGCCGTGCGCTCGGTATCGGTGTTCCACAGCACGACCCTGCCGTCGACGGCTCCGGTGGCCAGGGTGGCGCCGTCGGGGCTGAAGGCCAGGGCGCGTACCTGGCGGGTGTGGCCGGTGAGGGTGGCCAGGTGTCGGCGGGTGTCCGTCCGCCACAGGTCGACGGAGGTGTCCGCGCCGGCGGTGGCCAGAGTCGCGCTGTCGGGGCTGAAGGCCACGGCCAGGGCCGATGAGTCCCCGGTGAGAGTCGCTTTGCGCGTGCCGCGTGCGGCGTCCCAGAGGATGACCCTGCGGTCGAGCCCGGCGGTGGCCAGCGTGCGGCCGTCGGGGCTGAAGGCCACCGCGCGCAGGGAGGCGGTGTGCCCGGACAGCGTGAGCCGGCGGGTGCGGCCGGCGACGTCCCACACGACGGTCGTGCCCTGGTGGCCCGCCGAGGCGAGCGTGCGGCCGTCGGGGCTGAAGGCCACCGCATGGACGCCCGCGGCCTCTTCGGCGGCAGGCGCGGTGGTCGCCCCGGAGAGGGCCGGTGGGCCCAGGGTGGCCAGGCGGGCCTTGCGCGCGGTGTCCCAGAGGATGACGGCCCCGTCGGCGCCCGCGGTGGCCGCGGTGCGGCCGTCGGGGCTGAAGGCGACGTCCGTGACACGGTCGGTGTGGCCGGTCAGTTTGGCCAGGGCGTCGACGTGGGCGTCGGACGACTTCCCGGCCGCGTCTTTGGGAACGGCCCGGGCCGCCGCGCGCCAGAGGGTGAGGGCGTAGTCACGGGCTCGCGGCGGGTGGACGGCGACCCCGGTGGCGGTGGCGATGGTGCGGCCGTCCGGACTGAAGGCCACCGAGTTGACCTGCCCGCTTCCGGCGTCGATCGTCGCCGTGCGGGTGCCGAGCCGCCGATTCCACAGTGCCGCGGTCCCGTCGTCGCTGGCGGTGGCCAGGGTGGTGCCGTCGGGGCTGAACGCCACCTTGTTGACGCGGTCGGTGTGGCCGGTCATCGCGATCCGGGACGGGTCCCAGAGGGTGACCGCGCCGTTCTCCCCCGTGGAGGCGAGCAGCGGCGAGGGGCCGGGGCTGAAGGCCAGGCCGTAGACGTTGGTGCCGTGCCCGGTCAGGGTGGCGGTGTGAACCGCGCGAGCGGGGTCCCAGAGCATGACGGTGCGGTCGAGTCCGGCGGTGGCCAGCGTGCGCCCGTCGGGGCTGAAGGCCAGGGCGCGGATCTCTCCGGTGTGTCCGGTCAGGGTGGCGGTGCGCGCGCCGCTCCCGGCGTCCCACAGCATCGCCTCGTGGTCCTCGCCGGCGGTGGCGAGGATGCGGCCGTCCGGGCTGAAGCCCAGCGCTTTGACGGTGCCGCGGTGGCCTTCGAGGACCGTTCCGCGGGTGCCGGTCGCCGTGTCCCACAGCGTGACCGTGCGGCCCGCGGCGGTGGCCAGGGTGCGGCCGTCGGGGCTGAAGGCCACCGCGCCGACCGTGTCCGGGTGTCCGGTCAGGGTGTGCCGCCGGGTGCGGTCGCGCGGGTCCCACAGCGCCACGGCGCGATCCGCGGAAGCCGTGGCCAGGGTGCGGCCGTCGGGGGCGAACGCCAGGCTCGTCACCAGCTCGGTGTGGCCGCTGAGGGTCGCCGTCCGCTTGCGGGTGGCCATGTCCCAGAGCGCCACCTTTTTATCGTCGCCCCCGGTGGCCATCATCGCGCCGTCGGAGCTGAAGGCGACGGTCCGCAACCAGGTGTCGTGGCCGGTCAGGGTGGCCAGGAGGGTCCGGTGCCACGGGTCCCACAGCATGATCTTCCGGTCGCGGCCGACGGAGGCGAGCAGGCCGTCGGGGCTGAAGGCGACCTCGGAGACGGCGTCGCCGTGTCCGGTGAGTTCGGCCTGATGGTACTGGTGGGTGGACATGGTCAGCAGCGCGCCGCGGGCTTCGGGAGTGGCCGCGGTACGAAACGCCTCCACGCCGAGCAGCTTGGCCACGGTCGGGCGGGTCGGAGCCAGGGCCAGGGCCTGCGCCGCGAGTTGCCGGGAGGTGGCCTGCAGACGGGCGCGGTCGGCTTCCTGGCGCTGGCGGATCGCGAGCGCGCCGACACTGGTCACCACGGCCAGGAGCACGGCGAGACCGGCCGCGAGGTAGCGGACGTGGCGGTCGCGGCGTGCGACCGCGCGCCGTTCCCGGTCCCGCTCCTCGATGCTGGCGGCCAGGAAGTCCCGTTCGGCGGCGGTGAGGTCGTCCCGACCACGCGGCTCGCCGAACTGCCTCTCGGCCGTGTTCAGGCGGCTTCCCCGGTACAGGGCTCCCGCGTCCCGGCCGAGTTCCTCCCACAGGGCGGCGGCCTCGGTCAGGCGGCGGTGGGCCACCAGACGTTCCCGGTCCTCCTCGACCCAGCCGCGCAGCCGCGGCCAGGAGGTGATGAGCGCTTCGTGGGCGAGGTCCACCAGGTTGTCGTCGAGGGTGATCAGGCGGGATCGGGCCAGGCGCTCGAGGACCGGCTCGGTGTCGACGGGGTCGTTGGTGTCGAGTTCCCCGCGGTCGACGGGGCGGCGGGTGTCCGGGGCGCCTTCGCCCGGGGTGATCAGACGCAGCAGGATGCGGCGGGCGTGTGCGGCCTGTTCGTGGGAGAGGCTGTGGTAGAGGTCCTCGGCGGTCTGGGCGATGGCACCGTGGATGCCGCCCGCCGCCTCGTAACCGGCCAGCGTCAGCGTGCGGCCGTGGCGCCGGCGCCAGGTCTCCAGCAGCGCGTGCGACAGCAGCGGCAGCCCGCCGGGTTCCGAGCCCGTTTCCTCGATCAGGCGGGCGGTCAGCGCGCGCTCCACGATGAGCCCCTGTGCGGCGGCCGGTTTGACGATCACCTCGCGGAGCTCGGCGGGCGCCATGGGTCCGATGAGCAGGCTGGCTTCCTGGGCGACCGCGGTCAGCAGAGGGTGGGTCAGGCAGCGGGCGAGGAAGTCCGCTCGCACGCCCAGCACCGCTCGCAGCCGGCTGCCCGGTTCCCTGACGGTCGCCAGCGACTCCAGGAAACGGGCCCGCCGGCGCGGGTCGGCGCACAGCGTGAACAGCCCCTCGAACTGGTCCACGATGAGCCAGGTCTCCCCCGGCCCCGCGGCCGGCTCGAACAGCTTCTCGTGATCGTGCGCCGGCCGGGGGCCGGGCGTGAGGACCCGGATGGCCGCCGGACGCGGCTCCACGGTGTTCCGCAGTCGAGGGATCAGCCCGGCCCGCAGCAGGGAGGACTTCCCGCTGCCCGAGGGACCGAACACCATCACGCACCGGTGCGCGCCCACCAGGCGCAGGAGGGCCTCGGTGAGGGCCTCGCGGCCGAAGAACCGGGCGCTGTCGCACGTCTCGAAACGGGCCAGCCCCCGGTAGGGCGGGTCGACCGTCTCCTCCTCCAGGGCGAGCGCCTGGGCGGCTTCCATGCGCTGGGCCTCGCGCCAGCGGTGCTCCCACTCGACGGCGTCACCGCCGCAGGCCCGCACATACGCCAGCACCAGGGGCAAGGACGGCAACGTCTCGCCCCCGGCGGCGCGTGACAGCGCGGACACCGAATAGCCGACACCTTGTGCCATGGCCCGGTAGGGCGGGCTGCCGGCCTCGCGGCGCAGCTCGCGCAACGCCAACGCGAACCGTGCGACCGGGCCCTCCCGCGGGTCGACCGGTTTCTCCTTGCGTCCCAATGCGTGTCCTCCCCCTGGACGTCAGCGGCCCCACCCAACACCGCGCGACAAGCCACTGAAAGGCTCCTTCCGGCCACTCGCGCGCTCCAGGAGGGCGCTTCCCGCCCGTTGGTGCGGGGCACGGCCGCGGCGGGACAACAACCCCGGCTTTTGTTGCGGAGCACGTCGACGGGGTGCGGGACAACGACGCGGCCACTGGAATGCGTGGTGCAAGGCCGGACCGCCGACGCCGACGGGGCGCCCGACAGGTGCACGGCGACGGCACCACGGGGCGCCGTGATCCCACGGCTCCCCCGTCGGACAGGTACACGGAACCGCGCGGTCCGCCCCGCTCTCACGAA
Source organism: Streptomyces sp. URMC 123 (assembly GCF_051386515.1). Classification (NCBI taxonomy): domain Bacteria; kingdom Bacillati; phylum Actinomycetota; class Actinomycetes; order Kitasatosporales; family Streptomycetaceae; genus Streptomyces; species Streptomyces sp. URMC 123. The sequence goes on from NZ_JBPQTV010000084.1 coordinate 21,818, forward strand.
AGGAACCACAGCATGCGTATACGAACCCGCCTGGCCCTGGCCGCCGGGGCGGCTCTGCTCGGTGGCACCGCGATCGCCGCGCCCGCCGCGTTCGCCGACTCCGGCGCGCCCTCCACGGGGGAGAGGGCTGCGCAGGGCAGCCAGGTCGCGCGGATCTGGCTCTACCAGCACGACGACTACCGGGGCGGCCAGTACGGTTTCGCCCGCAACGACGGGGACCTCCGCGACAACACGTGGACCGGCGCCAGCAGCCGCGTCAACAACGGTGCCAGCTCGATGAAGAACCAGACCGGGCGCGACGTGGTGCTGTACGACATCGTCGGATACGGCGGCCGGACGTACACCGCCAGGGCGCACTCCTCCGACAGGGACTTCTCGAACAACGGCTTCGACAACAAGGCCAGCGCGGTCAAGTTCCGGTAGGAGAACCGGTCGCGGGGGGGGGGGGGGGGGGGGGGGGGGGGGG
>NZ_JBPQTV010000085.1:0-22190 GCF_051386515.1 Streptomyces sp. URMC 123
ACCCCTGACCCCGGCCCCCACGTCGTACGCCCCTGAGCCCGGCCCGGCCGTACGCCCCGGCGGGGCCGGGCGGCCATCGAGGTCCGAATCCCGCCGGAGGCGGCGGCGCGCGCGGGGCAGGCTGGGTGTCATGCGTGAGGCCATGCGGGAGACGGACAGGGCGCTGCTCGGGTACTTCGACAGCGCGGCGGAAGGATTCGGCGATCGGTTGCGGGCGGTCCCTGAGGCGGCGTGGGGGGACCCCACGCCGTGCGCCGAGTGGACCGTGCGCCAGCTGGTCGAGCACATGATCCGGGGCAGTCGCCTCTACACCGCGCTGCTGCGGGGCGGCGACAGCGCCCGGTTCCTGGCCGATCTGGACCGGGACGTGGTCGACGGCGACCCGGTGACCGCGTACCGGGACGCGGTGGCCGAGTGCCGGGCGGCGTTCCGTGCCGCCGGCGCCCTCGACGGCATCGTCGACTATCCGTTCGGCCCCGTGCCCGGGCGGCAACTGCTGGGCCTGTACGTGGTGGACGCGATCACGCACACCTGGGACCTCGCCCGCGCCGTACGGCTCGACGAGCGGCTGCACGCGCCCACGGTGCGCTGGGTGCTCGACAACTTCGCCCGGATCTACCACGGCGTGAGCGAGAGCCCGATCGTGGACAGCGACCGCTACTACGGGCCGCCGACGCGGGTGTCCGCGCCGGACGCGTCCGACCGGGACCGCCTCCTCCACGCGATGGGGCGCACCCCCTAGAGGAGCGCAACCCCCTGGAGGGGGCCCGGCCGTCGGCCGTCAGAGGCGCTGGATGATCGTCGCGGTCGCCAGCGCCCCGCCCGCGCACATCGTGATGAGGGCCACCTCCTGGTCGGTGCGCTCCAGTTCGTGGAGCGCCGTGGTGATCAGGCGGGCGCCGGTCGCGCCCACGGGGTGGCCCAGCGCTATCGCCCCGCCGTTGACGTTGACCTTCGTCAGGTCCTGGTCGAAGACCTGGGCCCAGGAGAGGACGACGGAGGCGAACGCCTCGTTGACCTCGACCAGGTCGATGTCGTCGAGGGTCATGCCCGCCCTGCCGAGGACCGCGCGCGTCGCGTCGATGGGCCCGTCGAGGTGGAAGTGCGGGTCCGAGCCGACCAGCGCCTGGGCCACGATCCGGGCCCTCGGCTTGAGCCTGAGGGCCCGCGCCATCCGCTTGGACGCCCACATCACCGCGCACGCGCCGTCCGAGATCTGGGAGGAGTTGCCGGCGGTGTGCAGCGCGGTCGGCATGATCGGCTTCAGCCGGGCGAGCGCCTCCATGCTGGTGTCGCGCAGCCCCTCGTCGCGGTCGACGAGCCGCCACATGCCCTGGCCGGCGGCCTGCTCGTCCTCCGTGGTGGGTACCTGCACGGCGAACGTCTCCCGCTTGAAACGCTCCTCCGCCCAGGCCGTCGCGGCCCGCTCCTGGGAGAGCAGACCGAGGGAGTCGACGCGCTCGCGGGTCAGCCCGCGGGCGCGGGCGATGCGCTCGGCCGCCTCGAACTGGTTGGGCAGGTCCACGCCCCACTCGTCCGGCCAGGGCTTGCCGGGCCCGTGCCGGGTCGCGCTGCCCAGCGGCACCCGGGACATCGACTCGACGCCACAGGCGATGCCCACGTCGATGACCCCGCAGCCGATCATGTTGGCGACGAGGTGGTTGGCCTGCTGCGAGGAGCCGCACTGGCAGTCCACCGTGCTGGCCGCCGTCTCGTACGGCAGGCCCATGGCGAGCCAGGCGTTGCGGGCGGGGTTCATCGACTGCTCCCCGGCGGGGGTGACCGTGCCGCCGACGATCTGTTCCACGCAGTCGGGCTGGATGCCGGTGCGGTTCAGCAGCTCGCGATACGTCTCGCCCAGCAGATAGGCGGGATGGAGGTTGGCGAGCGTGCCTCCGCGCCTGCCGATGGGGGTGCGTACGGCTTCGACGATGACGGGTTCCGCGGCCATGGCTGCTCGCCTCCTCCTGGGGTCCGCGGGGCGGCCCGGCCCGCTGCCCACGGCGAGAACTAGTACCCGTTCTAGTTCTCGAAGCAGTCTTATGAAGACCCGCCCGGCGGCGCAAGGGTCCCGTACCACCCGCGCGGCCGCCGCGTGGCCGGGAAAGGCGCCGCGGCCCTTGCCAGTTGAAGCCCGGGTCACTACCGTCACCGCACGCTTCTGATGGGTCGTCAGACGTCAGAGATGGAGCCGCCATGTCCTCCTGCCCGGCGCTGCCCGAAGGCTTCGACTTCACCGACCCGGACGTCCACCAGCGGCGCGTACCCCTCCCGGAACTCGCTGAGCTGCGGCGCACCGCCCCCGTGTGGTGGAACGCGCAGCGCCACAACGCCGCCGGGTTCGACGACGACGGCTACTGGGTGGTCACCCGGCACGCGGACGTACGGGCCGTCTCCACCGCGCCCGAGCTGTTCTCCTCCAGCACCAACACCGCCATCATCCGCTTCAACGAGGCGATCACCCGGGACCGGATCGATGTCCAGAAACTGATCCTCCTCAACATGGACCCGCCCGAGCACACCCGGCTCCGGCAGATCGTGCAGCGCGGGTTCACCCCCCGCGCGATACGGGCGCTGGAGACGGCCCTGCGCGAGCGCGCCACCGCGATCGTCGCGGCCGCGGCGGCCCGCGGGAGCGGCGACTTCGTCGCCGACGTCGCCGTCGAACTGCCCCTCCAGGCCATCGCCGAACTGCTCGGCGTGGACCAGCGGGACCGGCTCAGACTCTTCGAGTGGTCCAACCGCATGATCGCCTACGACGACCCGGAGCTGGCCATCACCCAGGAGGTGGGGGCGGAAGCGGCGGCGCAGCTCATCTCGTACGCCATGGGCATGGCCGCCGAGCGCGAGGAGTGCCCCGCGCGGGACATCGTCAGCCAGCTCGTCGCCGCGTCCGACGAGGGCAATCTGACCGCCGACGAGTTCGGCTTCTTCGTCCTGGTGCTCACCGTCGCGGGCAACGAGACCACCCGCAACGCCATCACCCACGGCATGCACGCCTTCCTCACCCACCCCGAGCAGTGGGAGCTGTTCAAGGCGGCGCGGCCGTCGACGACGGCGGACGAGATCGTACGGTGGGCCACCCCGATCATGGCGTTCCAGCGCACCGCGACCCAGGACACCGAGCTGGGCGGGGCGGTGATCCACAAGGGCGACCGGGTGGGCCTGTTCTACGCCTCGGCCAACAACGACCCGGAGTTCTTCGACCGGCCCGAGGTCTTCGACATCACCCGCGACCCCAACCCCCACCTCGGCTTCGGCGGCGGCGGCCCGCACTACTGCCTGGGCGCGAGCCTGGCCCGGATGGAGATCGACCTGATCTTCAACGCGATCGCCGACACGATGCCGGACATCCGGCTGGAGGGCGAGCCGCGCAGGCTCCGCTCGTCCTGGGTCAACGGGGTGAAGGAGATGCGGGTCAGTTACGGCCGCGGCTGAGCCGGCCCGCGGCCTCTAGGTACAGGTACTCATGCGGGCGCGCGCCCGTCCTCGCTACAGTGCGCCCTGGCGTGACGCAAGTGATGCGCGAGACGCCAGAGACGCACGGTACGCGGGGGACGGATGAGCTTCACCGACGAATGGACGGCGGCCAAGGCCGACGCGAGCACCCGGTTCGCCTTGGCCGGCACCGGGGACACGCCCGGCGGCGCGCGCTACGGCGGCGCCGTCTCCGGCCTGAAGCTGGAGAAGAAGGCGCTGAAGAGCCTCGCCACGGACACCGGGACGCTTCAGCAGCACGCGGGAACGGCGCTGGCCGACCTGGACGCGGGGCATCGCACGCTGACCACCGACGCCAAGGGGTTCGCGAGCACCGCCACGCTCGCCAAGGTGCTGGAGACCTGGGAGAAGCGGATCAAGGACGCCCGGACCGAGGCCGGGGACCTGGGCGACGGCTTCCGCAAGGCCGGCGGCCTCCACCAGGGCAACGACCTGGACGTGGGCTCGAAGTTCGCCCCGCTGACCGGCGACGGCAAGGGCAAGGGCAACGGCAACGGCTCCGGCTCCGGCGCCTCCTCGAAGGGCTCGACCCCGGAGTGGGCCCGATGAGGGTCAGTGATCTGCGCGACCTCAAGCGGTCCGCGTACGAGACGGCCGCCGAGGGCTGGCGCAAGGTGAGCCACCAGGCCGGCGCGGACATGGACTTCGTCGACCAGACGATGCTGGGCAAGCTCGGCAAGCAGGAGGGCGAGACCAAGAACGCCGCCGTCGGGGCGGTGAACATGCTCAGCCAGAACTACCAGTACATCCAGATGCAGACCGGGCTCGTCCGCACCGCCCTGACCGGTCTGGCCCAGGAGCTCCGCGCGCCGCAGCAGGCGCTCAAGAAGGCGCTGTCCGAGGCCCAGGAGAACGGGCTGACCGTCCACGACGACGGGTCCGTCACCTATCCCGCGGCCACCTCGCACGGCAAGGAGTTCCCCGGCGGCACGGCGCGCGGCGACGGCGAGGCGCCCAAGGGGGGCTTCGAGGGGCTCGCCCAGCAGAGCGTGTCCATGGAGGACGCGCTCAGGGCCCAGTCCGACTACGCGTACGAGAGGGCGGGCCAACCGAAGGTCAACCCGAAGAAGCACCTCGCGGAGCGGCTCGCGAGGGAGATAGCCGACGCCCTGCGCATCGCGGGCGAGGTCGACACCGAGTACTCCCGAGCGCTGTCCAAGCTGGCCGCCAGGATCGGCGGGGTGAAAGTCACCCCCGACATGTGGGCGGACGCGGAGACCGACCGGGCCGAGGTGTTCAAGGCCGCCGGAGACGTCTACGAGGCGAAGAACATCCCCAAGGGCAAGTCCCCGAAGGAGAACGCCGCCTGGTGGAACGGCCTCTCCAAGGAGCAGCAGGACGCGTACGTATCGCTCCACCCGGCCAGCGTGGGCGCCCTCGACGGCCTGCCGGCCGAGGTCCGGGACACCGCCAACCGGACCGTGCTGCGCGAGGAGCACGCGGAACTCCTGGCGACCCTGGCCCGGCACAAGGAGAAGGAGCCGAAGGGCGGCAGGCCGAAGACGGTGCAGCACAAGGAGGCCGTCACCATCACCAGTAAGGACTGGGACGCCTGGGACGCCGAGCGCAAGCGGCTGGAGGCGCGGATCGGCGGCATCGAGGCCATTCAGGGGCGCTTCGACCGGACCTACGACGAGAACGTGGAGAAGGACAAGCTCCCTCCCGCCTATCTGCTGGGCTTCGACTCCGAAGGGCGCGGTCGGGCCATCGTCGCCAACGGCAACCCCGACACCGCCGACCACACCGCCGTCTACGTCCCCGGCACCGGCTCCCAGCTGAGCAAGGCGAAGGGAGACATCAACCGCATGGTGGAGCTGTGGCAGGAGGCGACCGTGCTCGACACCACCAAGAAGCAACAGGTGTCAACCATTACCTGGATCGGGTACGACGCGCCCGAGGACATCGTCAAGGACGCCACCCGCGACAAGTACGCGGACAACGGCGCACCGGCGTACAACCGGTTCCTCGACGGGCTCAACACGGCGAACAAGGCGGGGTCGGACAGCCATCTCACCGCGCTCGGCCACAGCTACGGCAGCACGCTGATCGGCTCGGCCGCGCGCCAGGGCGATCTCAACGCCGATGACATCGTGGTCGCCGGCAGCCCCGGCATGCAGGTGGGCCGGGCCACGGACCTGGACGTGCCCAAGGGCCATGTCTGGAACGAGGAGGCCGACGGGGACCCGGTGCCCGACCTGGGCGCCTTCTTCCACGGCGGCAGCCAGTGGAGAATAGGCGGCGGCGCTGGGATCGCGCCCAGCCAGGACATCTTCGGGGCCGAGCAGATGGCCACCGACACCGAGGGGCACAGTGGCTACTGGGACGAGGATTCGGAGAGCCTGAAGAACCAGGCCAAGGTGGTCATGGGTCAGTACGAATCGGTCACGAGGAAATGACCGGAGCCGGAGCGGGAGCCCGAGTGGGAGCAGGCGCCGGGCGGCGAACGGCGCTCCCGGGCAGGCGCGGATGGCTCGCGCTGTTCCTGGCGACGGCGGTGACGACGGGATGTGGCATGAGTGACGGACTGGGCTACACGCCCAAGGTGCGGCCGGCGCGTGAGGTGTCCGAGGAGGCGCGGCAGCTCTCCAGCGGGATCTACGAGGTCATCAATCTGCGTGGGGAGAACGGCGGCGGAGGACCTCGGACCGCGCCGTGCGGCGAGAAGGACCCGGACGTCTTCTACAAGGTCAAGCACTCCTGGTCCCTGGGCGGCGTGCCCGTCGCGGACATGGAGGCGGCCATGGGCCGCCTGGAGCGCGAGCTCCCCGCCCGCAACTGGAAGATCCTGCGCTACGGGCGCAACAACAGCCAGGCGAGGAACCTCGAACTGCTGGCGGACTCCACGGAGAAGCAGTTCACGGTGAACATCGAGTTCCTGGACAACAGCAAGGTCACCCGGCCGAACCCGCCGCAGTCGCTGATCCATGTCTCGCTGGTCTCCGCGTGCTTCCAGTACCCGCCGAAGGAGAGCGCCCCGAGCCCCTCCCACAGCCACGGCGGCTCGTAGGCCCTCGGGCCCCCGTACGACCAGGCGCCCTTATATACCCCTCCGACAGCCGCCGAAACCCGCCCGCTTAGGCTGCTTCCGTTGGTCGACCCACCGGTTGACCAGGGGATCGGGGGTGGAGGGGGCCCATGAACGACGCGACCGAGGTGTTCCAGCCACTGCAGGCGGACGATCCGCCCGTGGTGGCCGGCTACCGCCTCGCCGCCCGGCTCGGCGCGGGCGGCATGGGCCGGGTCTATCTGTCGCACACCCAGGGCGGCCGACCGGTGGCGCTCAAGGTGGTACGGCCCGAGCTGGCCGACGACCCCTCCTTCCGGCGGCGGTTCCGCCGCGAGGTGGAGGCGGCCCGGCGGGTCCGGGGCGCGTACACCGCCGAGCTGATCGACGCCGACGCGGACGGCGTGCCGCCCTGGCTGGCCACGCTGTACGTGCCCGGGCCCTCCCTCACGGAGGCCGTCGCCCGGCGCGGGCCGCTGCCCGTGCCCACGGTGCTGTGGCTGGTGGCGGGCGTGGCCGAGGCCCTGCAGGCCATTCACGGCGCGGGCATCGTGCACCGGGACCTGAAGCCGTCGAACGTGCTGCTGGCCGCCGACGGGCCGCGAGTGATCGACTTCGGCATCTCGCTGGCCTCCGGCGTCAGCTCCTACACCGCCACGGGCTCCGCCGTCGGCACGCCCTCGTTCATGGCCCCCGAGCAGGCGTCCGCGGGCGAGGTCACGGCGGCGACCGACATCTTCGCGCTGGGCCAGACGGCGGCGTTCGCGGTGCTGGGCAAGCCGCTGTACGGGGACGGGTCCGCGATCAGCGTGCTCTACCGGATCGTGCACTCCGAACCCGACCTGTCGCAGCTGCCCGAGCAGCTCCGTCCGCTGATGGCCCGGTGCCTGGCCGCCGACCCGGAGGAGCGGGCCACCCCCGCGGAGGTCGTCGAGTGGTGCCGGCAGCGGCTGGGCGGGGACGGCGACGCGGGCGCGGGGTCGGCCCTCTGGCGGGAGCTCATGGGGCCGGAGGTGTCGGTTCCGGCGCCGGTGCCCGCGCCCACCCCCGTGCACACGCTGCCGTTCGTCACCCGGCCGCAGCCGCTGCCGGCACCGGTGGTGGGGCCGGAGGAGCAGCGGGCGCGCCGGCGGCGCACCGTCCTGATCACGGTCGCGGCCGTGACGGCGGGCGTGCTGCTGTTGACGGGCCTGGCGTGGACGCTCGTGGAGGCGGTGGGCAAGGCGCGGTCGTCGTGGGCGTCGCCGTCGGCGTCGTCCGACACGGCGTCCGGTAAGGCGTCCGATACGTCGTCCGACGCGTCCTCCGCGTCCGACACGGCGTCATCGTCATCGGCCTCGGGGTCGTCGTCCGCGCCGTCGTCTTCAGGGGCGTCCTCGGGGGCCGCCTCGGCGGGGTCCGGCGGCGCGGCACCGGGCGCGTCGCGGCCCTCCCCGGCCGCGCCCAAGGCGCCGCAGGCCGTCCCGTACCCCTTCCAGTGGCTGGACGCCAAGACCTCGCTGAGCATCAAGGAGCCGGTCCGGCACGAGGACAACAAGGGGGACATCCGCTTCGACTGCAAGGAGGCCGGCTGCGCGCTGGAGAGCGACACCAGCGTGATGACCATGCTCTTCAGCAAGCCGGGCGCCTCCTTCGACTCGTGCCGTCTCGCCCTCACCGGCGCCGACAGCCACCGCCTCCCGCTGGCCGCCGCGGCGGCCGGCAGCGAGATCTGCGTCAAGCACTCCTCCGGGGACATCGCGCTGCTCGTGGTCCAGACGAAGTCGACCGCGCTGCCGAAGATCGCCTTCATGACCGCGGACATGACGGTCTGGCGGGCCGGCGCCCAGTAGGAGCGGAAAAACGACGGTGGCCGTCCCCCGGGAAGGGGGACGGCCACCGCCGCGCTATGTGGAACCGGTCGAACCGCTTGTGGCGGCTCAGTACCAGTGGTTGGCCTGCCAGAAGTTCCACGCGCCACACGGGCTGCCGTAGCGGTCCTTCATGTAGTCCAGGCCCCACTTGATCTGGGTCTCGGCATTGGTCTTCCAGTCGGCACCGGCCGAGGCCATCTTCGAGCCCGGCAGGGCCTGCACCAGACCGTACGCGCCGCTCGCCGCGTTGGTGGCCTGGGGGTTCCAGCCGCTCTCCCGCTCAACGATGTTGCTGAAGCACTGGAACTGCGCGCCGTCCGTGATGATCTTACGGGCGGTGTCCTTGGCGCCGTTGTCCGCGGCCTGCGCGGGGGCGGCGGCGAAGAACAGACCCGAGGCACCCACGGCCACGATGGCAGCGGCGGCGGCGTTCTTGCGGGAGGCGATGCGGCTGAAGGTGGAGAACACGAAAGAGAGCCTTCCGTCGGGGACAGGACCGTCGCGCCGGGCCGGGGCCCGGGGCGGGTCGAGGACACACGGGAATCCATCCGCGATCGGACGGGGGTTTCGCCGAGAGTCTCCGGCCTGCGAGAGGCGCCGGGGTCATCGACCGCGGCGCCCTGCGACGACACCAGTTTTGGCAGATCGCCGAACCCGGTGCAATGCCCCCCTGTTACTAGTGGGCGTAGCACGCGGGACCAAGGTCCCGAACCCCCACGAACAGACGAACAGTGCAGGTCGGCAAGGGAAGTTCGGGGGCCCGCGGCAGGGGTGCGGACCCTACGAAAGGCCCTCGTATGTGACCGAGGTCCTATGGGGGCCCTCACACGCGGCGGCCCCGTTCGCTCACCGCGCGTGCGGGAGGCGATACGCGATCAGGGCCGATCCGGGGCCCGGAATGTGACCGCGGTCTCGAACGCCGCCCGCCGCGTCGCCCGCCGCAGCGCCTTCAGGACCGTCGAGCCCAGCGCGAAGGTCAGCACCACCGTCAGCGCCGCCCGCGGCAGGTCCCAGCCCAGGGACGTGGCCAGGCAGTACGCCAGGAACCGGACCAGGTTCTCGTGCGGCGGATCGCCCGGCACGAAGGAGATCCCGGTGCCCACGCCCTGCAGGTACGGCCACCCCTGGAGGTTCATGACCGTGCCGTAGAGGACGGCCGCCACCGCCCCGTACGCCGCCAGCACCGCCAGCTCGCCGCGGCCCCGCAGCCGGTCCCGGCCCGGCAGCAGGCCCGCGCCCAGCGCCACCCACCCCATGGACAGCATCTGGAACGGCAGCCACGGCCCCACCCCGCCGGTCAGCAGCGCCGACGCGAACATCGTCACCGCGCCCAGCACGAAGCCGAAGCCCGGCCCCAGCACCCGGCCGCTCAGCACCACCAGGAAGAACATCGGCTCCAGCCCGGCCGTGCCCGCGCCCAGCGGGCGCAGCGCGGCCCCCGCCGCCGCCAGCACCCCCAGCATCGCGACGGCCTTCGCGTCCAGCCCGTCGTCCGCGATCGTCGCCACCACGACCGCGATCAGCAGCGGCAGCATCGCGGCGAACAGCCACGGGGCGTCCTGCGAGTGCGCCAGCCCCGAGGCGGTGTCGGCCAGCAGGGGCCAGCCGAAGCCGGCGACGCCGACCGCGGAGACCAGGGCGAGGGCGACCGCGGCGCGCGGCCCGATCGGAATCGCCCGCGCCCGCCTCGCTCGGCTCGTCCCGCTCGCTCGGCCCGTTCCGCTCGCTCCGTTCGCTCCGGTCATTCCGTTCGTTCGGCTCATGTCGCGGCCTCCCGCCCGCCGCGCGCGAGCGCCTCCGCGACCTCGGCGACCGTGAGCCACCGCTGCGGCGCCAGCACCTTCGCGACCTGCGGGGCGAACGCCGGCGAGGCCACCACCACGTCCGCCGTGGGGCCGTCCGCCACGACCTCCCCGTCCGCCAGCACCACCACCCGGTGCGCCAGCTCCGCCGCGAGCTCCACATCGTGCGTGGCCAGCACGATCGCGTGCCCCTCGGCCGCCAGCCCGCGCAGCACGCCCACCAGCCGGCCCTTCGCCGCGTAGTCCAGGCCCCGCGTCGGCTCGTCCAGGAGCAGCAGGGGCGGGCGGGCCGTGAGCACCACCGCCAGCGCGAGCGCCAGCCGCTGCCCCTCCGACAGGTCCCGCGGATGCGTGGCGTCCGCCACGCCCGGGAGCAGCTCGCCGACCAGCGCCCGGCAGGTGCCCGGGGCCGCGCCCGCGTCGGCGTCGGCCGCCGCGCACTCCGCGGCCACCGTGTCCGCGTACAGCAGATCGCGGGGCTCCTGCGGTACGAGGCCGACCCGGCGGATCAGCTCGCGCGCCGACGTGCGGTGGGGGACCGCGCCCCCGGTGCGCACCGAGCCCGCCGCCGGCTCGTGCAGCCCGACGAACGCGGACAGCAGCGTCGACTTCCCCGCCCCGTTACGGCCCATGAGCGCGATCGTCTCGCCGGCCGCCACCCGCAGGTCCACGCGGCGCAGCGCCTCCGTACGGCCCCGCCGCACCGACAGCCCCACGGCCTCGGCGACGACGGCGCCCGGGGAGGTCTCGGAGGGCGCGGGCGGTTGGGGCGGCGGCGTGGCCGCCAGCCGCTCGCACAGCGCCCCCGCCCTGCGCCGGGCGTCGCGCACCGACAGCGGCGGCGGCGACCAGCCCGCGAGCCGGCCCAGCGCCACCACCGGCGGGTGCACCGGCGAGACGGCCATGATCCCGGCCGGGTCGCCGACCACCGGCGCCTCGCCGGGGCCCGGCAGCAGCACCACCTGGTCCGCGTACTGCACCACCCGCTCCAGCCGGTGCTCGGCCATCAGCACGGTCGTCCCCAGGTCGTGCACCAGCCGCTGCAGCACGGCCAGCACCTCCTCGGCGGCGGCCGGGTCCAGCGCGGACGTCGGCTCGTCCAGCACCAGCACCCGGGGGTGCGGGGTGAGCACCGAGCCGATCGCCACCCGCTGCCGCTGCCCGCCGGAGAGCGAGGCGATCGGCCGGTCCCGCAGCTCGGCCAGCCCCAGCAGATCAAGGGTCTCCTCGACCCGGCGGCGCATCACCTCCGGAGCGAGCCCGAGCGACTCCATGCCGTAGGCGAGCTCGTCCTCGACGGTGTCGGTGACGAAGTGCGCCAGCGGGTCCTGCCCCACCGTGCCGACGACGTCCGCCAGCTCGCGCGGCTTGTGCGTACGGGTGTCGCGGCCCGCCACGGTGACCCGCCCGTGCAGGGTGCCGCCCGTGAAGTGCGGGACCAGGCCGCTGACGGCGTTCAGCAGGGTGGACTTGCCGACCCCGGAGGGGCCCACGAGCAGCACCAGCTCGCCCTCGGGCACGGTCAGGTCCACCCCGTGGATCGCGGGCGCGGGGGCGTCGCCGTACCGCACGGACACCTGCTCGAACCGGATCACGGGGTCTCCTCCCGGAGGGACTCGGAGGGGGAAGGGCGCGCCGGGGCCGGCGGCGCGGGGGTCAGATGCGCGGGCAGCAGGCCCAGCAGCACCGCGCCCGCCGGCCACAGCGGCAGCGTGGGCGGCGCCAGCGGCACCACCCCCGGGTGCAGGGCCGCCGGCTCCACGGCCGCGGCCAGGACCATCAGCGCGGCCACCGCCGCCCCGGAGCCCGACACCAGCCACGCGCGTGCGCCCCAGCGGTCGGGGCGGTAGCGGGTGCGGACCGAGCGCCTGCCGCCCAGCCGCAGCCCCACCGTCGCCGCCGCCAGGCCCGCCAGCAGCAGCGGCCAGCCGTAGCCGGCGCCGGCCGCGCCCAGCAGCCCGTACGTCCCCGCGCAGATGCCGACCAGGCCGCCCAGGGTCAGTACGGCGGTGACGCGCCGTACCGCCGCCGGCACCTGCGCGCTGCGGCCGTAGCCGCGGGCGTCCATGGCCGCCGCCAGCGCCACGGAGCGCTCCAGCGCACCCTCCAGCACCGGCAGCCCGATCTGGGCCAGCGCCCGGATGCCCTTGTCGGGGCGGCCGCGCAGCCGGCGCGCGGCGCGCAGCCGCACCACGTCCGCCACCAGGTTCGGCGCGAACGTCATCGCGACCACGACCGCGACCCCCACCTCGTACAGCGCCCCGGGCAGGGACTTCAGCAGCCGCGCCGGGTTGGCGAGCGCGTTGGCCGCGCCCACGCACGCGAGCAGGGCGGCCAGCTTCAGCCCGTCGTAGAGGGCGAAGACCACGGCCTCGGCGGTCACCCGGCCGCCGATGCGCACGCCCTGCGCCCAGTGCGGCAGGGGCACCTCCGGCAGGGTGAAGAGCGTGGTGCTGCCGGGGATGGGAGAGCCGAGCAGCACGGAGAAGACGACGCGAATGCCGATCACCAGCAGGCCGAGCTTGAGGAACGCGCCGTAGCTGCGCGCCCAGGGCGCGTCGGTGCGGCGCACGGCGACGACGTATCCGGCGACGGCCACGAGCAGGCCGAGCAGCAGCGGATTCGTGGTCCGCGAGGCGGCGGTGGCGAGCCCGAGCGCCCACACCCACCAGGCCCCGGCGTGCACGGCGTTCCCCCGATGAGAGCGAGGCGTACGGGGCGTACGGGGTTTGCGGGCCGCACGGGGCGTGTGCGGCCCGCGGCGCTCCTGCGCGCGGTGGCCGCGTTCCATCGGGCCGGGGGCGGACGCCCGAGCACCGTCCGCGCCGGCGCCGGGGTGCTCCACGGCGGACTCGCCTGCTTTCACGTCGGAACGGCATGCGTCCGGGCCGGGTTCGGGTGCGCCCGCGCCGGCCGGGCGTGCCCCTGCGGCGGACCCGCAGGTCTGCGGGCCGGATCGGTGTGGCTGGGAGCCGGGCGTGCGCTTTTCCGGGCCGTGCACGGATGCCCCCGCGTCGGACCCGCATGGTTCCGCGCCGGACCGGGGTCGCTCGGAGCCGCGCGTGCTCGCCTCCGCGTCGGCCGGGCGTGCCTCCTGGGCGGGGTCGCGTTCCATCGGGGCGGGGGCCGATGCCCCCCCCCCGCCCGCGGCCTTGTCCTCCGTGCTCATCCGCGGCGGCGTGCCTGCCAGAGGGCGGCCACGCCCAGCAGGAGGACCGCGGCGAGGCCCGCGAGCAGGCCCGCGGACGGGCCGCCCTCCTCGCCGTCGGCACTCTTCTCGCCGGCGCGGGCCCCCTCGCCCGCGCCCGTCGGCTTCGCGGTGGAGCCGGAGTCCGCGACCTGCTCGCCGCAGCCGGACGCCGGGTAGCCCGCGATCCCGCACAGCAGCGCGGACGCGTTGTAGCGCAGCGGCTCGGCGACGGCGGCCAGTGCCTCCGCGGCGGTGGCGTTCCCGGGCACGCGGGCGCAGGCGGTACGGGCCGCGGGCGGCGTCTCGCCGCTCGGCGCGTCCTCGGCGGTGCCGAAGTCCAGCACCAGCGCGACGCGCTTGGTGCCGTCCGCCGCCGGGGTGTCGCCGCAGATCGCGGCGAAGTCGGCGGCCCCGCGCGGCTGCGCCGCCTGGGCCGAGTCCTTGCTCACGGCGAACCGGAACCCCTGCACCGCGCCGTCCTTGGGCCGCGCGGTGGCCGGTCCCTGGGTGGCGTACGTCCACTCGCCGCCGGTCCGCTGCCAGAAGGACCAGTAGCGGTAGCCCGCGGCGTGAGCGGCGGACGCGGGCAGGGCCGCGCCGAGCACACCGGACAGGACGGCGGTGAGGAGGGCGAGCGCGAGGGCACGGGCGCGCCACGGCTTCGCGGCCGTACGCGGGCGGCCGTACGACGCGGGCCCGCTCGTCACCGGCCCGCTCGCCACCCGCTCACCCGCCACCGGCCCGCCCGTTGTCGGCCCACCCGCCAGGGGCCCCGCTGTCGCCGCGGCCGTTCCACCGGAGAGGCCCGAGGACACGATCCTCACCGCTTGCCGCGCCCGCTCAGCAGGAAGCCGATGCCGACGCCGGCCACCAGGAACGCGCCCACGATCCACCAGACGCCGAAGCCGGAGCCCTCGTCCTCCGCCTTCTCGTCCTTGGCGTCCTTGGCGTCCTTCGCCGGGGCGTCCGCCCCGGCCTGCGGCGCCGGGCCGGTGGCGTTGAGCTGCGCGACCAGGTCGGTGCCGCCGAAGTTCCGCGGGTCGGCCCCCGCGGCCCGCGCGGCGAGGACGAGGGCGCCGTACGCGGCCGGCCCCTGCTCCTTCGCCCACGCGGCGGAGTTGTTCTCCAGCCACGTCAGGGGCGCCCGGAGCGCCTCCCGGTGGCCCCCGGCGGCCAGCGCCAGCACCGCGTCGGCGGTGTTGCCCGGGTCCGGCGGCGGGGTGGCGCCCCCGAGGGCGAGGCCCTTCACATGGCCGCCGTTCTTCGCCAGCACGGCGGAGAGGTAGCCGGCCGCGGCGTCCGCGGCCCGCTTCGGGTCGGCGGGCTTGTCGGCGGGCTTGTCCGCCACCCCCTCGCCGCACTCCATCGGCCGCACCGGCACGTCCGCGCCGCCCCGGGGGAGCGGGTCGACGGCCAGGCCCTTGCCGAGCGCGGCGAGCGCCGCGTCGACCGTGGCGCCGTCGTTCGCCTCCAGCTTGCCGTCCTGCGGCTGCCAGGCGAACGCCCCGCGCCGGTCCTCCGGCGCGTCGCAGCCGAGCTGGAAGCCGGTCAGCGCGTCGTACGGGGACTTCCCCTGCTGCGAGACGGCCTTCGCCGGGTCCTCCTGGGCCGCGGCGAGCGCGCCGATGACCACCGAGGTGGAGTTGGCGTCGCTGGGGTCGCCCGGGGCGCTGCCCCAGCCGCCGTCCTGGTTCTGCGTGGTCTTCAGCCACCCGACGGCCTTCTTCACGCCCTCGGCGTGCCCGCCGACGGCGGCCAGCGCCTGCACGGCCTGCGCGGTGGCGTTGGAGTCGAGCCGTGTCGCGGAGCCGCACTTCTCGGCCGGGTCCGGCCGGTACGCGGCGAACCCGCCGGACTCGCACTGCTGGCCCGCCAGCCAGTCCACCGCCTTCGGTGCCGGGGTGACGCCCACCGCGCGCTGGGCGATCAGCGCGACCGACTGCCGCCACACCCCGTCGAACTGCGGGTCCTTCGTGCCGTACAGACCCGACGGCAGCGAGGCCGGCGCGGACGGCTTGGCGGACGGCGCGTCGTCGGCGATGGCGGCGGAGGCGGCCGGGGCAGCGGCCGCGCAGAGCACGGCGGTCGCGGCCAGGACCGCGGCGCTGCGGCGTACGTTCATGTCGGGCGGTGCCTCTCGTGTTGAGCAGTACTGCGGGCGGGCGGCGGTGCCGGGAATCCGCCGCCCGGCGCGCGCCGCGCCCTGCCGGTGGTGTGCCGGGGTGCGCGCCCGCACGGGGCACCGGGCTCCGGCTCCGCATGCCTCGACGGTGCCGGTCGCCGACCACCGCCGCACACAGGGGACTCGGCCGGAGACTGGAGCCGGTCACATCCGGCCGGGCGGTCCGGCTCGCCGCCCGGGGGCGGCTCACGGTTGCGGGTCAGCGCCGGACTTGCACCGGCTTTCCCCTGTCGGACGTGATATCGACCCGCTCACTCTACCGGCCCCCGAACCGCGCCCCCACGGCTCCCCGCCCCCTCCCCGCCGCCTCGGGCGCCACGCGCGGCCGCTCCTCCGTACCGCCCCGTCACCGCCGCGCCGCGGGGCCGTCACCTCCGCGCGCCGTCACCGCGCCCGGTACGTGGGCGGGTCGCTGCCCGGGACGCGCTCGGCGCGCCCGAGCCTCAGCAGGTGGCGCACGTGCGCCTCCGTCTCGGACACCGCCATCGCGCGGGAGCCGAGCGGAATCCGCTCCCACGGCCGGTTCCACGCCGTCCGCTCCGCGATCTCCCACATCGTGCGGGGCTCGCCGGTGAGCAGGGCGCGGGTCTCGGCGAGCCGCTTCTCGTGGTGGTCGAGCAGCTCCCGCACCCGGCCGGCGGCGTCCGTGAACGCGTGCCGGTGGGCCGGGAGCACCCGGGCGGGGGCCAGCCGGCCGATCCGCTCCAGGGAGGCGAGGAAGTCGCCGAGCGGGTCCGCGGTCCCGGGGGCGCCGGGGGCCTCGTACAGGCCCACGTGGGGCGAGATCCCCGGCAGCAGGTGGTCGCCGGAGAACAGCCGGCCCCCGCCGCCCCCCGCCGGCAGCGGCTCCCCGTACGGCCGGTGCCCCGCCTCGTACGGCCCGCTGCCCTCGTACGGCCCGGGCCCCGCCTCGTACCGGCCCGGTCCCGGCCCCGCCGGCAGCCGCTCCTCCAAGTACAGGCAGACATGGCCCGGCGTGTGGCCGGGGGTCCAGACGGCCCGCAGCCGGCGGCCGGGCACGTCCAGCAGCTCGCCGGGGACGATCGCGCGGTCCGGCAGCGCGGGCACCGGGGCTGGCAGCGCCTCCCGCCCTGCGCGGCGCGCCGCGCGCAGGGGCGCGAGCTGGTCGTCCGGCGCCCCGGCCGCGGTGAGCTGCGTCAGCAGATGGTCGAGCCAGCCGGTGTCGGCCGCGTCCCGGGTGCGCCGTACGACGGCGATGTCCGCGGGGTGCATGGCCACCCACGCCCCCGAGACCTCCCGCACCCGCCCGGAGAGCCCGTGGTGGTCCGGGTGGTGGTGGGTGATGAGCACGCCGTGCACGTCGGCGACGTCGGCCCCGCACGCCGCGAGCCCCGCGACGAGGGCGTCCCAGGACGAGGGGTCGTCCCAGCCGGTGTCCACGAGCACCGGCCCCCGGTCGGTGTCCAGGAGGTGGACCACGGTGTGGCCCAGGGGGCTGTCGGGGATGGGCACCGGGATGCCCCACACCCCGCCGCCGTGATCGGTCACGCCTTCCGCCATGGGGCCCCCTCCGAACGCCCGCCCGCCCGCGCCACCGCGGCCACGCCGTGCCCCGCACCCGCACCCGCACTCGCATCGGCACCCGCACCGGCACTCGCACCGGCCGACGAGTCCGGCCACCGCGCCCGGGACCGCGTGATTGCCCACTATAACCAGACCTGATATCAGTTTCTGAAACAGCGTCAGAAAGCCTTGATCCGCAGGAGGAACGGGCGATGACCGACCTCATCGAGCACGGACGGCTCTTCATCGGCGGCCGGCTGGTGGACCCCGCCGGCACGGACACCATCGAGGTGTACTCCCCGCACACCGAACAGCTCATCGGGCGCGTGCCGCATGCCTCCCGCGCCGATGTGGACCGGGCGGTCACCGCCGCCCGCGCCGCGTTCGACGAGGGCCCCTGGCCCCGCACCCCGCTCGCGGAGCGGATCGAGGTGGTCACCCGGATCAAGGACGAACTCGCCGCCCGGCACGAGGAGCTGGCCCGCCTGATCAGCTCCCAGAACGGCTCCCCGTACTCCTGGAGCGTGCTGGCCCAGGCCCTCGGGGCGGTGATGGTGTGGGACGCCGCGATCACCGTCGCCCGGGACTTCCCCTTCGAGGAGCGGCGCGCCGGGCTCCTCGGCCCGCTGCTGCTGCGGCGCGAGCCGGTCGGCGTGGTGGCCGCCGTCGCGCCCTGGAACGTGCCGCAGTTCGTGGCCGCCGCCAAGCTCGGCCCCGCGCTGCTCGCCGGCTGCTCCGTGATCCTCAAGCCGTCGCCGGAGACCCCGCTGGACGCGTACGTCCTCGCCGACATCGCCGCGCGGGCCGGACTGCCGGACGGGGTGCTCTCCGTCCTCCCCGCGGACCGGGAGGTCAGCGAGTACCTGGTCGGCCACCCCGGCGTCGACAAGGTGTCCTTCACCGGCTCGGTCGCCGCGGGCAAGCGGGTGATGGAGGTGGCCGCCCGCCATCTGACCCGGGTCACCCTGGAGCTGGGCGGCAAGTCCGCGGCGATCGTGCTGCCCGACGCGGACACCGCCACCACGGTCGCGGGGCTGGTGCCCGCGGCGTGGATGAACAACGGGCAGGCGTGCGTCGCGCAGAGCCGCGTCCTCGTGCCGCGCTCCCGCTACGACGAGTTCGCCGAGGCCCTCGCCGAGGCCGCGTCCGCGCTGGTCGTCGGCGACCCCCTGGACCCCGCCACCCAGGTCGGCCCGCTGGTCGCCCGGCGCCAGCAGCAGCGCTCGTTCGACTACATCCGGATGGGCCAGGAGGAGGGCGCCAAGGTGCTCACCGGCGGTGGCCGGCCGGCCGCCCGGGAGCGCGGCTGGTACGTGGAGCCCACGCTGTTCGGTGGGGTCTCGAACCGCATGCGGATCGCCCGCGAGGAGATCTTCGGCCCGGTGATCTGCCTGCTGGCGTACGAGGACGAGGCGGAGGCCGTACGGATCGCCGACGACTCGGACTACGGGCTCTCCGGCAGCGTCTGGACCGCCGACCCGGACCGCGGCCTCGACATCGCCCGGCAGGTACGTACCGGTACATACAGCGTGAACGGCTTCTCGATCGATATGCTCGGCCCGTTCGGTGGCTACAAGAACTCCGGCCTGGGGCGGGAGTTCGGGCCCGAAGGCTTCGGCGAGTATGTGGAGCACAAGATGATCCACCTTCCGGTAGAACACGTCGCACCCGGCCACGGCGCACAGGGTGGGGCCGAGTGATGAGCGACGAGCGCTGGCGCGTCGAAGTGGACCGCGCCGTCTGCATCGGGTCGGGCATGTGCGTGGACAGCGCCCCCCGCGGCTTCACCCTCGACTCGGCGCGCAAGTCGCGGTCGGTGGCCTCCGAGACCGACCCCGACAACGAGCTGATGGAGGCGGCGGAGAGCTGTCCCGTCGAGGCCATCTCCATTCGGACGGTCGACGGGAGGGCGGTGTTTCCGCCCGACGAGTGACCTCCGACCGGCCGACCAGTAAGGAACGCCTGATAAAACTGGTGTTCGGCACTCAAGGTTACCTGTGAGTTCCGCACGGTCGCCTCATTACAGTTGAGACTGGTTTCGCCCTCGGTGCCATGAAAATCTTTTCGCATCGGCACCGAGGGGGGAAACGATGGACAAGCGGTACGAGGTCTTCTGTCTCGCCGACAGATATTTCTACGAGACCCCGGACCGCTTGTCCGTCTCCCGGCCGACCGCCGAGAACGCCGCTGCGGCGGAGATCGCGGAGGGTGGCGCCGCCGGAACCGCCCGGGGAATCGTTTCATCGTTCTACGAGCCCGCCCAGCGCCCCGCGCCCGACGGCTGGCGCACCCTGCTCGTGGGCGACTGGCTGCACGTGAACCCGGTGGACGCGGCCGGCGCCCCGCGCCCCGGCCGCCCGCTCCAGGGCTGGAAGATCCATGTGTCGGCCTGTCTCGACAACGCCGAGAAGATCGCCGCCCAGGTCTGGGACTATTGCGTGCCGCGCGCCGTGCCCTTCAAATTCGTGCCCGGCCCGCACCAACTCCACCTGCGCAATTCGAAATACGCCGGGCGCGGCTCCAGCGGGAAATTCGTCACCATCTACCCGGCCGACGAAAAAGAGCTCCACGCCATTCTGCTGGAACTCGGCGCACTGCTCGACGGCGAACCCGGGCCCTACATCCTCACCGATCTGCGCTGGCGCCGAGGCCCGCTGTACGTGCGCTACGGCGGATTCGTGCACCGCTATTGCGTGGACGGCACCGGCGCGCTGGTGCCCGCGATCGAACACCCGGACGGCCACCTCGTACCGGACCGCCGCGAGCCGGCGTTCCACGTCCCCGACTGGGTGACGCTGCCGGACTTCCTGGCCCCCGAGCTCGCCGCGCGCAACGCCACCACCACCGATGAGCTGCCGTACCGCATCGAGCGCGCCCTGCACTTCTCCAACGGCGGCGGGGTCTACGCCGGCCGCGATCTGCGCACCGGGGACGAGGTGGTGCTCAAGGAGGCCCGGCCGCACGCCGGACTCGCCTCCGACCGCGCCGACGCCGTCGCCCGCCTGGAGCGGGAGAAGACCGCCCTGGAGCGCCTCTCCGGGCTCGGTGTCGCCCCCGAGGTGCGCGACTGGTTCACCCTCGGCGACCACCGCTTCCTGGTGATGGACTTCCTGCCCGGCCGGCCCCTCAACTCCTTCTTCGCCCAGCGCCATCCGCTCCTCGCGCCCGACCCGGAGCCCGGCGAGATCGCCGAGTACAGCGCCTGGGCGCTGGACATCCACCGGGCCGTCGAGGAGGCCGTGGCGGCCGTGCACGGCCGGGGCGTGGTCTTCAACGACCTCCACATGTTCAACGTGATGGTCGCGCCGGACGAGAAGAGCGTGCGGCTGCTGGACTTCGAGGCCGCCGCGCACGTCGACGAGAACCACCGGCAGGCCCTGGCCCACCCGGGCTTCATCGCCCCGACCGACCGGCGCGGCTTCGACGTCGACCGCTACGCCCTCGCCTGTCTGCGGCTGGCGCTGTTCATGCCGATGACCACGCTCCTCGTCATCGACCGGGACAAGGCGGCGCACCTCGCGGAGGTGGCGGCGGCCCGATTCCCGGACGTGCCGGCGGAGTTCTGGGCGGACGCGGTGCGGGAGATCACCCGTGATCCGGACGCGCGGGAGCACGTCGGCGAGCCGGCGCCGGGTGCGTCGTCCTCGGGTGCGTCGTCCTCGGGCACGCCCGCCCGGAGCGCGCCCGCCTCGGACACGTACCTGCCCGTCGACCCCGGCGACTGGCCGGCCGCCCGCGACTCGATGGCCGCGGCCGTCCTCGCCTCCGCCACCCCCGAGCGCGACGACCGGCTCTTCCCCGGCGACATCGCCCAGTTCGGCGACGGCGGCGGCCTCGGACTCGCCCACGGCGCCGCCGGCGTCCTGTACGCCCTCGCCGAGGCCGGCCTCCCCGCGTACGAGGCCGGCGAGGAGTGGCTGCTCCGGCACACCGATCCGCCGCCGCCGGGCACCCCGCTCGGCCTCTACGACGGGCTCGCCGGCACCGCCCTCGTCCTCGACCGGCTCGGCCATCCCCAGCGCGCCCTCGACCTCGTACGGCGCGTCCTGGACGAGAAGTGGCAGCGGCTCGTGCCCGATCTGTACGGCGGGCTCGCCGGCATCGGCCTGGTCCTCGACCACCTCTCCCGCAGCACGGGGGAGAAGGAGCTGCGCGCCAGCGCGCTGCGCGCCGCGCAACTCCTCGCCGACCGGCTCACCGACCCCGACGCCGCCCCGACCCGCCGCGCCGGCCTGCTGTACGGCGCCACCGGGCCCGCCCTCCTCTTCCTGCGGCTGTACGACCACAGCCCCGAACCCGCGCTCCTCGACCTCGCCGCCACGGCGCTCCGCAAGGACCTCGCCCAGTGCGTGACGAGCCGCCACGGCGCGCTCCTCGTCGACGAGGGCCGGCGCATCATGCCCTACCTCGGCGGCGGCAGCGTCGGCATCGGCATGGTCCTCGACGACCACCTCGCCCACCGGCCCTCCGACGCGGAGTTCGAGGACGCCCGCGCCGCGATCCTGCCGGCCGCGCACTCCCACTACTACGCGCAGCCCGGGCTCTTCAACGGGCGCGCCGGCATGGTCCTCCACCTCAGCCGCACCACGGCGCCGGGCGCGGCGGGCGACCGGCTCGCCCGGCAAATCGCCGGGCTCGGCTGGTACGCCATCCCGTACCGGGGGCACCTCGCCTTCCCCGGCGACCAGATGATGCGGCTCTCCATGGACCTGGCCACCGGAACGGCCGGCTGCCTGCTCGCCCTCGCGGCGGCGCACGGCCCGGCGACCGCACAGCTTCCCTTCCTGCCGCGACTGCCGCGACCGCCGCGATCCACGCGGCCCACGAGCCGGCCCCCGTCGGGGGCCGAATGAGAAACACCCGTCCCCATGGAAAACGATGAAAGGAAAGCATCATGGCGCTTCTCGACCTGCAGAGCCTGGAGACCCCGGAGACCGACGGCGGCAACGACCAGAGCAGCCTGAGCCTGCTGGCGTGCGACAAGCACAGCTCGAACTCGTTCCTCGTCTGCCTGTGATCTGAGGCGGGTCGCGGGGGTTCCGGTGGCACCGCTCGCCACCGGAACCCCCAGCGCCTCCGGCGCTGGGGTCGTACGGTTCTCTGGCGCCTTCGGCGCCGGGTCTTTCTCCCACCCACC
>NZ_JBPQTV010000086.1:0-22095 GCF_051386515.1 Streptomyces sp. URMC 123
GACCGGCCTCGGGCCCCCCGACCGCCCACCCCGGACCCATGGAGCCGCCGCCATGCATGACGACCGCAGCATCGTCGAAGACCGTCTGCGCCGGGTTCTCACCGAGCGCGTCCACCCCGCCGTGTACGGCGACAGCGTGCCCCTGTCCGTCGAGCGCTGGGACGCGCCGGGCGAACCGGTGCCGGTCCCCGAGGGGCTCGCCGCCGACTACCGGCCGGCTCGGGTCGGCGACTCCTGGGGCCCGGCCTGGGGCACCACCTGGTTCCGGGTCACCGGGCGGGTCCCGCACGGCTGGTCCGGTCGCGTGGTCGAAGCAGTACTGGACCTCGGTTTCGACCGGCACCTGACCGGCTTCCAGTGCGAGGGGCTCGTCTACCGCCCGGACGGCGAGGCGGTGAAGGGGCTCAACCCGCGCAACACCTGGGTGCGGATCGCCGATCGCGCCTCCGGCGGCGAGGAGGTGCTGCTGCATGTCGAGGCCGCGGCCAACCCGGTTCTGGTCCAGCACGCCCCCACCCACGAGGGCGACCGGCTGACGGCGAGCGACCGCCCGCTGTACCGCCTCGCCCGGATGGACCTGGCCGTCTTCGAGACCGAGGTGTGGGAACTGGCCCAGGACCTGGAGGTGCTGGACGCGCTGATGCGCCAGCTCCCCGAGAGCGACGCGCGCCGCTGGGAGCTGCTGAGGGCGGCGGAGCGGTGCCTGGACGCCCTCGACCTGGCGGATGTGGCCGGTTCCGCGGCCCGCGCCCGGGAGCGGCTCGCGCCGGCCCTCTCCGCGCCGGCGAGGGCCTCGGCGCACCGCGTCAGCGCCGTCGGCCACGCGCACATCGACTCCGCGTGGCTGTGGCCGCTGCGGGAGACGGTGCGCAAGGTGGCCCGTACGGCCGCCAACGTGGTCGAGCTGATGGACGGGCATCCCGAGTTCGTGTTCGCGATGTCCCAGGCCCAGCAGCTCGCCTGGCTCAAGGAGCACCGGCCGGAGGTGTACGCCAAGGTCAAGAAGAAGGTGGCCGAGGGGCGGTTCGTCCCGGTGGGCGGCATGTGGGTGGAGTCCGACACCAACATGGTCGGCGGCGAGGCCATGGTGCGGCAGTTCCTGTACGGCAAGACGTTCTTCCTGGAGGAGTTCGGCATCGAGACGGAGGAGGTGTGGCTGCCGGACTCGTTCGGCTACACCGCCGCGCTGCCCCAGATCGTGAAGCTGTCCGGGTCGCGCTGGTTCCTGACCCAGAAGATCTGCTGGAGCCGCACCAACGCGTTCCCGCACCACACGTTCTGGTGGGAGGGCATCGACGGCACGCGGATCTTCACCCACTTCCCGCCCATCGACACCTACAACTCCGACCTGGGCGGCGAGCAGCTGGCCCACGCCGCCCGCAACTACCGGGAGAAGGGGCGCGGCACCCGCTCCCTCGCCCCGTTCGGCTGGGGCGACGGGGGCGGCGGCCCGACCCGGGAGATGCTGGCGCGGGCGGACCGGCTGAAGGACCTGGAGGGCTCGCCGCGCGTCGTGGTCGAGAAGCCGTCGGCGTTCTTCGAGGCGGCGCACGCCGAGTACCCGGACGCGCCCGTGTGGGCGGGCGAGCTCTATCTGGAGCTGCATCGCGGCACGTACACCTCCCAGGCGAAGACCAAGCAGGGCAACCGGCGCGGCGAGTCGCTGCTGCGCGAGGCGGAGCTGTGGGCGACGACGGCCGCCGTACGGGTCCCGGGCTACGGCTATCCGTACGAGGAGCTGGCGCGGCTGTGGAAGACGGTGCTGCTCCACCAGTTCCACGACATCCTGCCGGGCTCCTCGATCGCCTGGGTGCACCGCGAGGCGCGGGAGACCTACGCCCGGGTCCGCGAGGAGCTGGAGGCGCTGATCTCCACCGCGCAGCGGGCGCTGGCGGGCGAGGGTGAGCACAGCGTGGTCTTCAACGGAGCGCCGTACGCGCGCCGCGGCGTGCCGGCGGGGGGCGCGGTGGTGGACCCGGCGCCTCCGGCCGAGCCGGTAAGGGTCGCCGACCGGGACGGCGGTGGTTACGTGCTGGAGAACGGGCTGCTGCGGGTGGAGGTGGACGGGCGGGGCCTGGCGGTCTCGGTGTACGACCTGGCCGCCGGCCGGGAGGCGGTGGCGCCCGGTTCGGCCGCCGGGCTGCTCCAGATCCACCCCGACTTCCCCACCATGTGGGACGCCTGGGACCTCGACGAGTTCTATCGCCACAACGTCACAAACATCGTGACGGTGGACGACATGGAGCTCGCCGAGGCGGGCCGCGAGCGGGCCGTGGTCCGTGTCTGCCGCTCCTTCGGCGCCTCCTCCGTGGTGCAGCGGTACGGGCTGCGGGCCGGGGCGGCCGTGCTCGATCTGGAGACGGAGGTGGACTGGCACGAGACGGAGACCATCCTCAAGCTGGCCTTCCCGCTGGACGTGAAGGCCGACCGGTCCGCCGCCGAGACCCAGTTCGGACACGTGGAGCGCCCCGCGCACACCAACACCTCGTGGGACGCCGCGAAGTTCGAGATCTGCGCGCACCGCTGGCTGCGGGTGGCGGAGCCCGGCTGGGGCGCGGCGGTCGTCAACGACTCGACCTACGGCCACGACGTCACCCGGGACATCCGGGCCGACGGCGGCCAGACCACCACCGTACGGCTGTCGCTGCTGCGCGCGCCGCGCTATCCGGACCCGGAGACGGATCAGGGCGGCCATCGGCTGCGCTGCGGCCTGGTGCCGGGCGCCACCGTCCTGGACGCCGTCCGCGAGGGGCACGCGATCAACCTCCCGGAGCGGTGGGTGACCGGCGCCCGGCCGGTCGAGCCGCTGGTGACGGTGGACGACGACCGGGTGGTGATCGAGGCCGTCAAGCTCGCCGAGGACCGCGGCGGCGATGTGGTGCTGCGGCTGTACGAGGCGGCCGGGGGCCGGGCGCGGGCGACGCTCTCGGCCGGGTTCCCGGTGGTGTCGGCGGTCGCCACGGACCTGCTGGAGCGCCCGCTGGAGGACGCGCCGTCGTACGAGGTGTCGGCGGCGGGCGAGGTGGCCGTGGAGCTGCGGCCGTTCCAGATCCTGACGCTGCGCCTGGCGCGCGGCCGGTGACCGGCGGCCGGCGGGGGCGGTGAGGCCGGCGGGGCGGTGACCGGCGACCGGCCCGGCCACAGGGCCGCCGCACACGCCGCTTCAGGACTGCTTCAGGGCCGTCTCAGGGGGCCGTGCGGCCCTCCACGGCGGCCGGGGCCGTGCGGGGCACCGTGATGGTCACCCGCAGGCCGTGGGGCTCGTTGGGGGCGTAGGAGATCGTGGCGCCGCCCGCGGTCAGCAGCGCCCGCGAGATGGACAGCCCCAGGCCGGAGCCGGAGACGTTCTGGTGCCGGCCGCTGCGCCAGAAGCGGTCGCCGACCCGGCTCATCTCCTCCTCGGTGAGGCCGGGGCCGTGGTCGGCGACGACGATCCGTACGGTCTCCCCCCGGGCGGAGACGGAGACCCGGACCTCCTCCCCGCCGGGGGTGAACTTGAGGGCGTTGTCGACCACGGCGTCGAGCGCGCTGGAGAGGGCGATGGGGTCCGCCCAGCCCGTGGCGCCGCCGGGCCCGGCGTAGAACAGGGCGACGCCCTTGTCGTCGGCCACCGGGCGCCAGGCGTCGACCCGCTCGGCCGCCAGCGAGGCGATGTCCGTGAGCTGGACGTCCGCTCCGGCGTGCTCGGCGAGGGCCAGGTCCAGCAGGTCGTCGAGGACCCGGGCGAGCCGCTTGCCCTCCGTACGGACCGAGGCGATCTCCTCATGGCCCTCGGGCAGTTCCAGGGCCAGCAGTTCGATGCGCAGCAGCAGCGCCGCGAGGGGGTTGCGCAACTGGTGGGAGGCGTCCGCGACGAAGGCGCGCTGCTGTTCGAGGACTTCCTCGACGTTGTCGGCCATCTCGTTGAACGACCGTGCGAGCCGCCGCAGCTCCGGTGGCCCGCCGGAGGCCGCAACCCGGGAGGTCATCCGCCCGGTCGCGATGTCATGGGTGGCCGCGTCCAGAATCCGTACGGGCTTGAGCACCCAGCCCGTCAGCCGTACGGCCGCGCCCACGGCGAGCAGCATGGCGGCGGCCTCGCCGGCGGCGATCAGCAGCCAGCCCCTGAGGGTGCGCGAACGCATCTGCCCGGTGGGCGAGTCGGTGACCACGACCGCGATCACGTCGCCGTCGCGGATCACGGGTGAGGCGACGACGAGCCGGCCCTCCTGCCAGGGCCAGACCTGCGGCGGATCGTGGCTGCGGCGGCCGGCGAGGGCCTCCCGGAACGCCTGGTCCCCGTGTCCCTCGCCGGGCACCGGCCAGTCGCGCGGGGCCGCCGCCATGGCGTCGCGGTCGCGGTAGAAGACGCCGGCCCGGATGCCGTACAGGTCGTGGTAGCGGTCCAGTTCCGAGCGGAGGGTGGTCAGCCGCTCGTCCTCGGCCGCCGCCCGGGGGTCGACGGGCGCGGCGGTCACGAACTGCGCCAGGGAGGCGAAGCGGGCCGTGTCGTCGATCCGGTCGATGACCACGTGCTGCTGTTCGGCGGCGGCCAGGCTGGCGGCGAGCGGGAAGCCGAGGGCGAGCAGCACGCCCGCCATGAGAACGATGAGGAGCGGGAGGAGTCGGGTGCGCACGCGACCGCCGTGGTCTCAGGCCGCGGGGGCGACGAGGCGGTAGCCCACGCCGCGCACCGTTTCTATGAGCGCGGGCATCCGCAGCTTGGCGCGGAGCGAGGCGATGTGCACCTCCAGGGTGCGCCCGGTCCCCTCCCAGCTGGTCCGCCACACCTCGCTGATGATCTGCTCCCGGCGGAAGACGACGCCCGGCCGCTGGGCGAGGAGCGCCAACAGGTCGAACTCCTTGCGGGTGAGCGGCACGGCCGCGCCGTCCACCGACACGCGCCGGGTGGGCAGTTCGATGAGGACCGAGCCCAGGCGCAGCGGTTCCGCGCCGCGCGGGCCGCCGGCCGGCTCCTCCGTGCCGCCCTCGGCGAGCGGTGGGGTGCGGCGGCTGACGGCGTGGATGCGGGCCAGCAGTTCGCCCGTGTCGTACGGCTTGACCACGTAGTCGTCGGCGCCGAGGTTGAGGCCGTGGATCCGGGACCGCACGTCCGAGCGGGCCGTCACCATGATCACGGGGGTGGTGGTGCGCTTGCGGATCTTGCCGCAGACCTCGAAGCCGTCCTGGTCCGGCAGGCCCAGGTCCAGCAGGACGACGCCGAAGGGCGGGGCCCCGTCGTCGGGCAGCAGCGCCTGGAGCGCCTCCTCGCCGCTGCGGGCGTGGACCACCGCGAAGCCGTGGCGGGCGAGCACGGCGGAGAGCGCGGCCGCGACGTGGTCGTCGTCCTCGACCAGCAGCAGTCTCATTCCGCCTCCCTCCCCGTCCTCGGTGTCCGTACGGTCGTGCGCCTGTCCGTACTGTCGCGTGCGCCCTCGCCCGCTTCCGTACGGTCATCCCGCGTCACAGGGCATCCAGCCCGATACCGACCGTGCACGTCAAGAGCTGTCCGCCGGTGCGGGGGCATCCGTTATGGAGCCGGTAAGGAATCGGTCACCGAGAGGCGTTACACCGGTGCGCGAGGACGCCTCCGGCCGTACTGAGACCCTCACCCTCCGTGGCGGGCCGGTGGCCGTATCGTTATGCTCAATTTCCGCTCAGATGTAATGACGCTTGTCGGCGAGGGTCATTAATGTCC
Organism: Streptomyces sp. URMC 123; assembly: GCF_051386515.1. NCBI lineage: Bacteria > Bacillati > Actinomycetota > Actinomycetes > Kitasatosporales > Streptomycetaceae > Streptomyces > Streptomyces sp. URMC 123. Next base: position 5,678 of record NZ_JBPQTV010000086.1, read on the forward strand.
TCCCAACCGAGGAGGACGGAGCAAGAAGCCGATGACCGACGTATCGGTGACCAAGGACACCGCTCAGGCGGCCGACCCGCTGGTCGTGCTGGAGAACGTCAACAAGCATTTCGGCGCGCTGCATGTGCTCCAGGACATCGACCTGACCATCGCCCGCGGCGAGGTCGTGGTCGTCATCGGGCCCTCGGGGTCCGGGAAGTCGACGCTGTGCCGCACGATCAACCGGCTGGAGACCATCGACTCCGGTTCGATCACGATCGACGGCAAGCCCCTGCCCCAAGAGGGCCGGGAGCTCGCCCGGCTGCGCGCCGATGTGGGCATGGTCTTCCAGTCCTTCAATCTCTTCGCGCACAAGACCGTGCTGGAGAACGTGATGCTGGGCCAGACCAAGGTCCGGCGCACGGACAAGAAGGCGGCCGAGCAGAAGGCCCGCGCCCTGCTCGACCGGGTGGGCGTCGGCACCCAGGCGGACAAGTACCCCGCCCAGCTGTCCGGCGGGCAGCAGCAGCGGGTGGCCATCGCCCGCGCGCTGGCCATGGACCCGAAGGTGATGCTCTTCGACGAGCCCACCTCGGCCCTCGACCCGGAGATGATCAACGAGGTGCTGGAGGTCATGCAGCAGCTCGCCCGGGACGGCATGACGATGATCGTCGTCACGCACGAGATGGGCTTCGCGCGGTCCGCCGCCAACCGGGTCGTCTTCATGGCCGACGGGCGGATCGTCGAGGAGGCCCGCCCCGAGCAGTTCTTCAGCAACCCGCGCAGCGACCGGGCGAAGGACTTCCTGTCGAAGATCCTTCACCACTGACCGCACGCCGGGACGAACCGCGCGCGAGCCGCACCGCGGGGAGCGCGCACCCGCACCACCGCCGCCGGGGCCACGCCGGCACCGAGCCCGATCAGCGCCACCCGCCTGATGAGTGCCAACGCCTGACGACGCAAAGGAAGTTCACCATGAAGCTCCGTAGGACGGCCGCGCTGGCCGTCGCCGCACTGGCGCTCACCGCCACCGCCACCGCCTGTGGCGGCAAGGAGGGCTCGGCGGGCGACAAGCCGGCCACCCAGCCGGGAGGCGCGGACGCGCCCCCGCTGCCCACGTACACGGTCGCCAAGGACGTCAAGCTGGACTCCCCCACGCTCAAGGCCGCTCAGCAGCGCGGGAAGCTCGTCATCGGCTCGAAGGCGGACCAGCCGTTCCTCGGCTTCGAGGACCAGGCCACCAAGAAGCGCTCCGGCTTCGACATCGAGATCGCCAAGATGCTCGCCGCCGACCTGGGCTTCTCCGACAGCCAGATCGAGTGGAAGACGGTGGACTCTGGGGTCCGGGAGACCGCGATCTCCAAGGGCCAGGTCGACATGTACGTCGGCACCTACACCATCAACGACAACCGCAAGCAGCAGGTCGGCTTCGCGGGCCCGTACTACAAGGCGGGCGCGGACCTGCTGGTCCGGATCGACGAGAAGGACATCAACGGCAAGGACTCGGTCAAGGGCAAGAAGGTCTGCTCCATCGTCGGCTCGACGCCGCTGAAGGAGATCAAGAAGCCGGAGTACGGGGCCGAGGTCGTGGAGCTCGCCAAGTACTCGGACTGCGTCAAGCAGCTGATCGACAAGCAGGTCGACGCCGTCACCACCGACGACGCGATCCTCAAGGGCTACGCCGCGCAGAACAAGAAGAACCTGAAGGTGGTCGGCAAGCCGTTCACCCAGGAGCCGTACGGAGTCGGCCTCAACAAGGACGACAAGGAGCTGCGCGAGGCGCTGAACAAGGCCCTGGAGACGCGCATCAAGGACGGCACCTACCAGAAGATCTACGCCGCCACCCTCGGCCTGTCCGGCGCCCCGTACCAGGAGCCGCCGGCCATCGAGCGGTACTGACGCGCCCTCGACCCGTACTGCCCGAGGCCGCGCCGCCTCGACCCGTACTGCCCGAGGCTGCGCCGGCAGCCTGTTCGTCGATCGCCGACCGAACCGCCCCGTACGCCCGCCCGGACGCGTACGGGGCGCGGTTCCCCTTGCCCGCCCGCTGACGCGGAGACCCCATGAACGTACTGCTCGACCATTTGCCGGAGTTCCGCGACGGTTTCCTGGGAACCGTGTCGCTGACCGCGGCCAGTGCGGCGATCGCCCTGATCCTCGGTGTGCTGATAGCCGGCTGCCGGGTCTCCCCCGTGCCACCGCTGCGCTACTTCGGGGCGGCCTGGGTGACGCTGCTGCGCAACACCCCGCTGACCCTGCTGTTCCTGGTGGCGACCTTCGTCGTGCCCCAGGTGCTCTTCCCCGGCCTGAGCGCGTTCACGCTCGCCATCGCGGCCCTCGGCTTCTACACCTCGGCCTTCGTCTGCGAGGCGATCCGCTCGGGCATCAACACGGTGCCGCTGGGCCAGGCGGAGGCCGCGCGCAGCATCGGGATGACGTTCTTCCAGACCCTGCGCATGATCATCCTGCCGCAGGCCACCCGGACCGTGATCCCCCCGATGAGCAGCATCTTCATCGCACTGACCAAGAACTCCGCGATCGCGGGCGCCTTCAGCAACGTCGAACTCTTCGGCGTGCAGAAGCTGTTGAGCGACCAGGGCTACGACATCGTCCCGATCTTCATCTGGGTGGCCATCGCCTACTTGGTCGTCACCTTCTCCATCAGCGGCCTCTTCCGGCTGCTGGAGCGCCGACTGGAGGTCGCGCGGTGAGCGATCTCGGCGAACGAACCGTACGAACCACCACCCGGTGCCTGCCGCGCATACGCGAGGCCGAGGGGCGAAGCGAGGGACGAGGATGAGCGCCAGCGTTCTCTACGACGCGCCCGGGCCCAAGGCCCGGCTGCGCAACCGGATCTACGCCGTCGTCGGCAGCATCGGTGTGCTCGCGCTGATCCTCACCGTGGTGCTGCGGCTCGCCGACAAGGGCCAGCTCGACGGCGCGATGTGGGACATCTTCAACTACTCGGGCATCCGGCAGAACATCCTCGACGGTGTGATCGCCACGCTCAAGGCGTTCGCGATCGCCGCAGTACTGTCGCTGGTGCTCGGAGTACTGCTCGCCGTGGCGCGGCTGTCCGACCACAAGCCGGTGCGCTGGGTGGCGACCGGATTCATCGAGATCTTCCGCGCCGTCCCGCTGCTGATCACCATTTACGCCGTCTGGGCGGGCTTTCTGACCAAGGAGCCCATGTGGGCCCTGGCCATCGGGTTGACCCTCTACAACGGCTCGGTGCAGGCCGAGGTGCTGCGCGCGGGCATCAACGCGGTGCCCAAGGGGCAGAGCGAGGCGGCGTACGCCCTGGGCATGAGCAAGACCCAGGTGATGACGACGGTCCTCATTCCGCAGGCCGTTCGCTCCATGCTGCCGACGATCATCAGCCAGCTCGTGGTGACCCTCAAGGACACCTCGCTCGGCTACATCATCGTCTACCCCGAGCTCCTCCAGACCGCACGGCTGATCGCCGGCAACACGCTGGTCAACGGCACCTACCCGTATGTGCCCGTGATCATCGTGATCGGTGCGATCTACGTGGCGATGTGTCTGGCGCTCTCCTCGCTCGCCACCTGGATCGAGAAGCGGGGCCGGCGGGCCAAGACGGGCATCGCGGTGGCCGCGGCGGCCGAGCCGGTGGAGGCCCCGGGGGTCCTCGACGACCACGGCACCACCCATGGCCCGACCCATGTCACCACCGGTACGGACACCACCACGAAAGAGGCGGGCAAGAGGCGGGACTGACGGTTCGTTCGACCCGTTCGACAGTACGGCGGGCGGTCGGACCGTACGGATGGCGGACCATCCGATGGTGTGTCGGGGGGCAGTGGCGAGCCACTGCCCCTCCGCTTGACGCACGCACCCGCAATAGGTTGCATACGTTGTGTGATCGTGCACCGGCCTGCCACCGCCAGCTCCGCTCCGTACCACCGGACCGACGAGGCCGCGCCGTGGACCCGGTGATCGTCGTCGGGGCGGGCCCGGTCGGTCTGACCGCCGCGCTGGCCCTCACCCGCCGGGGCGTTCCGGTGGTCCTCCTCGACGAGGGCGGCGGACAGGACGACGCCCGGCCGGCCCGCACCACTGTTCTGCGGCCGGACACGGCCGCCCTGGTCGACCGGCTCGCGCCCGGCCTCGCCGAGGCCGGCTGCCGGTGGAGCGCGTGGCGGACCGTCCGGAGGCGCCAGACGCTGCGGCGCGTGGAGTTCGACGAGGCCCCGTCGCATCTGCCCCAGCACGTCCTCACCGGGCGGCTGCGGGCCGCGCTCGCCGCGGCCGGGGGCGATGTACGCGTCGTCCACGGCGGCCGGCTGGACCTGCTGGAACAGGACGACCGGGGCGTCACCGTCCACACCCGCGGGCGCAACGGCAGTTGGTGGCGGGGCAGCTATCTGATCGGGTGCGACGGGGCCCGCTCGACCGTGCGCAAGCTGCTCGGGGTGCGCTTCCCCGGCCGCACGGCCGTCGAACGGTACGCCGTCGCGGCGCTGCGCGCCGAACTGCCCTGGCCCGGCGAGGCGGTGCTGCACCGCTCGCCCCCGCGCGGGGGCGAGGTGACGGCCCGCCCGCTGCCGGGGAGCGCCTGGCGACTCGACTGGCTGCTGCCCCCGCGCGGCGAACTGGTCACCCCCGACGCCCTGATCGAGCGGATCAGGGACAGCCTCACCGTCTGGTGCGGCCAGGTGCCGCCGTACGAGCTGCTGGACACCGGTGTGCACACCGTCCATCACCGACTGGCGCGCCGCTGGCGGGTCGGCCGGGCGTTCCTCGCCGGTGACGCCGCCCATCTGCTGGGCGCGCTGGGCACCCAGGGAGTGGACGAGGGGCTGCGCGACGTGGACAACCTCACCTGGAAACTCGCCCTCGCCTGGCACCAGGGCGCCTCGGAGGCCCTGCTGGACAGCTATCAGAGCGAGCGCCGGGCGGCCATAGGAGCCCGGTTGCGGGCAGCGGACCAGGCCCTGCCGCCGCTGCGCGGAGAGGGCGCCTGGCCCGCCGTACGGCGCTCGCTGCCGGGCGCCGCGCGCGGCCACGACGCGCTGCTCACCGACGGGCACCTGGGGCTCGGCCCCTTGGGCGCGCCCCCGGTGTACGGCCGTTCGTCGCTGACGCCGCCGCCCTCGACGGGCGCGGCGGTCGTGGCGACGGAGCCCGGGGCGCCGGTCGCCGATGTGCCGGTGACCGCGCCGGACGGGACGGCGGCCCGGCTGCGGGACCGGCTCGGCGGCGATGTGCTGGTGGTGCTGATCGCCCCCGGCACGGCGGTCTGGGACCGCAGGCACTGGCTGAGGGCGGGGCTGATGCCGCGGTTGTCGGCCGCGGTCGGCGCGCTGCCGGTAAGGGCCGAGCTCCTGGTCGCCGAGGCTTACCCGGGGGCGGCGGCGCACACCGTGCTGCTGGTGCGGCCCGACGGCCACCTCGCCGCGGCCTGGTCCGGGGTGCGGCCCGCCGAACTGTACGCCGGGGCGGACACGGTGCGCGGGGGCGCGGCGCTCCCGCCGGGTGCCGAGCGGTCGGCAGGTGGCGGGCAGTCGGCGGCGGCCGGGCAGTCGGCAGGGGCCGCACAGTCGGCGGCGGCCGGCCCGGCGGACGAGCCGTCGGATGCCGGTACGGCAGAGGACGGGAAGGCGGGCACGGACAGGGACGCTCGCGCGGCCAGGGGCCGGACCGGCCCCGGGTCCGAGGGCGAGGCACCAGGGGCGGGGCAGGAGGCCGGCCGGGCGACGGCGGGGCGCGGCATCGGCCGCCAGGCCGCGGGGCGCTCGGGGCGGGAGTCGGCGCGCCGCTGAGCGACGCGGGCAGGACGCGTCTGTCGCGTGGAGTCGCGGTCACCGTTCCACGCGGTCGCGCGGACGCCCGCGCCGAGGCTCCGCGCGGCTCGGCGGCGCGCCCAACGCGCCGCCCAGTTCCGGCCGTTCTGCCGCCGGGGCCCCGCCGCGCTCCGGACGGAGCCCGTACGCGTACGACGTCGACGTGCGGTTCGGACCGCATGGTGGACGCCTCTTGCGGGCCCGTGAGGCGCGTGGTCTACTCCGGAAGATGACCGACAGCGCTGTGCTTCTGTGGCGGAGGGTCCATGTGGACCTGCTCCGGTACGCGGGCTGCGTCTGTCGTCCGTTCTGTTGACGCGTCTTCTCCCCGCGCCGCCAGGAGCCTGGCCGCGCGACCTCCGCGATCATCCAGGACGGTCTCGTGTCATCCACCGCATCGTCATCCACCGCGGCCGCCGCGTCCACCGTGGTCCCCGCCGCGCCGCGCACCCCGCGTTCCTTCGCCGCTCCCCCATCGGCGCCCGCACCCGTACCGCCGCCGGGACCCGCGCCCGTATCGCCACCGTCGGCCCCGCCGCTCGCGCCGAGCGCGGCGGAACTCCTCGACTTCGCCCGCCGGGTCGCCGCCGACCGGGAGCTGGTCGCGGCCCTGCCGCTCGACCCGGAGGGGCGCACCTGGGCCCGGCTCGACGGGCCCGCCGGCAGCGAGGCCTGGTTGATCGGCTGGCCACCGGGCACCGGCACCGGCTGGCACGATCACGGCGGCTCGCACGGCGCGTTCGCCACGGCCGCCGGTGAACTCATGGAGCACTCGCTCGCCGTCCGCCTGCCCACCGAGGGCTGGCGGTCGCTGGAGCTCGCCGAGGGCGTCGACCGGCGGCGCCGGCTGACCGCCGGCCGGGGGCGGTCGTTCGGCCCGCACCACGTCCACGAGGTGATCAACCCCTCGCAGGAGCTGCACGCCGTCTCGGTGCACGCCTACTACCCGCCGCTGCCTCTGATGCGGCGCTACAGCCGCAGTGGGCCGGTGCTCCGGCTGGAGGAGATCGAGCGCCCGGAGCAGTGGCGATGAGCGAGGAGACACCGGGCGGCGGGCCGCCGGCCGGGCCAGGCGTCGACGCGCTGCTGGAGCGGGCCCGGTCGGAGCTGGACCGGCTCGGCCCGCACGCCGCGGCCGACGCCGCGCGGGCCGGCGCGCTGTTGGTCGACATTCGCTATGCGGCGCTGCGGGAGCGCGATGGCACGATCCCGGGGGCGCTGATCGTCGAGCGCAATGAGTTGGAGTGGCGGCTCGACCCGCTGTGCGACCACCGCCTCCCGGAGGCGACGGATCACGATCTCCGGGTGATCGTGGTGTGCGACGAGGGGTACGCCTCCAGCCTGGCCGCCGTGTCCCTGCGCCGGCTGGGCCTGCGCCGGGCGACGGACCTGGACGGCGGCTTCCAGGCGTGGCGCGCGGCGGGCCTGCCCGTACGACGCCCCTGACGCGCCCCCCGCCCGCCCCGGCCCGTCACGCGTCGGAGCAGCCGTACTCCAGCTCCGCCAGGTCCTCGCCCTCCTCGGCGAGGGCCTGGCGCACCACCCGCAGGGCCAGCCCCTCGGAGTAGCCCTTCCTGGCCAGCATCCCGGCCAGCCGGCGCAGCCTGCGATCCGGGTCCAGGCCGCGTGTGCTCCGCAGCTTGCGGTCCACCAGCTCACGGGCCATCCGCTGCTCCTGCTCGGGGTCGAGCTGCCCCACGGCCTCCTCGATCAGGGCCGAGTCCACGCCCTTGCCGCGCAGCTCGCGCGCGAGGGCGCGCCGGGCCAGCCCCCGGCCGTGGTGGCGGGACTCCACCCAGGCGCCGGCGAAGGCCGCGTCGTCGATCAGCCCGACGTCCTCGAACCGGGACAGCACCTCGTCCGCGACGTCCTCGGGCGTGCCCCGGCGGCGCAGGGCGTCCGCGAGCTGCTGACGGGTGCGCGGGGTGCCGGTGAGCAGGCGCAGACAGATCGCCCGCGCCTGCTCGGCGTCCGGTGGCCCGGCCGCCCCCCGGCCCCCGCTGCGCGACGCCCCTCGCTCGGCCCTCGACGAACGAGGGGCACCGCTGTCCTCGGCCGCCCCGCGGCCGGCGCCCCCACGCCGGCCCTCGGGGCGTTCTTCCCGTTCCCACCGGCCGTGGCCGTCATGGCCCTCCGGCCAGTCGGTCCGCCGCGTCATGGATCAGCTCTTGGCCGCGGCGGCCTTGGTCGCCTTCGCCGCCTTGGCCGCGGGGGCGGGCACCGTCTTGGCCCCGGCCGCCGTGGCCCCGGCAGCAGCCGTGGCGGCGGCCGTGGTCTCCGCGGCGTCCACGCCGGGCTCCGCCTCCGGCGCCTCCGGCTTGCGGCCGATGCCCAGCTTCTCCTTGATCTTCTTCTCGATCTCGTTGGCGAGGTCGGGGTTGTCCTTGAGGAAGTTGCGGGCGTTCTCCTTGCCCTGGCCGAGCTGGTCGCCCTCGTACGTGTACCAGGCTCCGGACTTGCGGATGAAGCCGTGGTCCACGCCCATGTCGATCAGGCCGCCCTCGCGGCTGATGCCCTGGCCGTAGAGGATGTCGAACTCGGCCTGCTTGAAGGGCGGCGCGACCTTGTTCTTCACGACCTTGACGCGGGTGCGGTTGCCCACCGCGTCGGTGCCGTCCTTGAGGGTCTCGATGCGGCGGATGTCCAGGCGCACGGAGGCGTAGAACTTCAGGGCCCGGCCACCGGTCGTGGTCTCGGGCGAGCCGAACATCACGCCGACCTTCTCGCGGAGCTGGTTGATGAAGATCGCGGTGGTCTTGGACTGGTTGAGCGCACCGGTGATCTTGCGCAGGGCCTGGCTCATCAGCCGGGCCTGGAGGCCGACGTGGGAGTCGCCCATCTCGCCCTCGATCTCCGCGCGCGGCACCAGGGCGGCGACGGAGTCGATGACGATGAGGTCCAGGGCGCCGGAGCGGATCAGCATGTCCGTGATCTCGAGGGCCTGCTCGCCGTTGTCCGGCTGGGACAGGATCAGCGAGTCGATGTCCACGCCGAGCTTCTTGGCGTACTCGGGGTCGAGCGCGTGCTCGGCGTCGACGAAGGCGACGGTGCCACCGGCGCGCTGGGCGTTCGCCACGGCGTGCAGGGTCAGGGTCGTCTTACCGGAGGACTCCGGGCCGTAGACCTCCACCACACGGCCGCGCGGCAGGCCGCCGACACCCAGCGCCACGTCCAGAGCGGTCGACCCGGTGGGGATGACCTCGATGGGCTCGTTCGGCCGCTCGCCCAGGCGCATGACGGCGCCCTTGCCGAATTGCCGTTCAATCTGTGCGAGCGCGGCGTCCAGCGCCTTCTCGCGGTCGGTTCCTGCCATGGGTTCCACCCGGTTTGCTTGAGTCGATCGCTTCACGTCCACGACGCTAACGCCTGCCACTGACAACGCGCCCTGGACGCCGTCCGGCCTGTGGATAACTGCCGGCGCCCGGGCCACCCATCTGAATGGATGTTCGAATTCGGTGTCAAGGCGACTCTCCCGGCGCGGCGGCGCTCCCGCCCTCGGCGACCGCCCGCCGGTCGCCCCCCGTCAGGACCCGGCGGCCACCCCCGTCAGGTACCGGTGTCCGCCTCCCCGCGGTCGCCGACCAGGGCTTGACGTGCCCGGGCCAGCGGGGAGCGGCCCGGGTCCCGGGACCGCCGGCCTCCGGCACCCTCCCTGCGGGCGTCGTCGGTGAGGTCGTACCGCCGGATGTACGCCCCCAGGAAGGCCTGGAGCGTCGCGGTCGCCGGGATGGCGATCAGCGCGCCGACCGCGCCGAGCAGCGCCGTGCCCGCGATCACCGATCCGAAGGCCACGGCCGGGTGGATGTCGACCGTCTTGGCCGTGATGCGCGGCTGGAGCACATAGTTCTCGAACTGCTGGTAGATCACGACGAAGCCCAGGACCCACACCGCGTACCAGGGGTTCACCGTGAAGGCGAGCAGCATGGGCAGGGCGCCCGCCAGATACGTGCCGATGGTCGGTATGAACTGGGACACCAGGCCGACCCAGCAGGCGAGCGCCGCGGCGTAGGGCACGCCGAGGATCTCCAGCAGGATGTAGTGCGCGATGCCGGAGATCAGCGCCATCAGGCCGCGCGAGTAGATGTAGCCGCCGGTCTTGGCCACCGCGATGTCCCAGGCCCGCAGCACTTCGGACTGCTTGCGCGGCGGCAGTACGGAGCACAGGGCGCGCCGCAGCCTCGGGCCGTCGGCGGCGAAGTAGAACGAGAAGAGCAGTACGGTCAGCGCCCGGAAGAGCCCGCCGAGAACGGTGGCGGAGATGTCCAGGACCCCACTCGCGCTGTTCTGGACGTACTTCTTCAGCCAGTCCGACTTGAGCAGGCTGTCCTGGATCTCGACGCGCGACAGGTTGGTGTGGAACGTGACATTGGCCCAGTGGATCACCGTGTCCAGATAGTTCGGAAAGTTGTCGACGATCTTCACGATCTGGTCCGCGAGCATCGAGCCCAGCAGCACGAAGAAGCCCACGAAGAAGACGATGACCCCGAGGAACACCAGGACGGTGGCCAGCCCGCGCCGCACGCCGCGCGCCGACATGCGGTCCACGGCCGGCTCGATCGCCAGCGCCAGGAAGAACGCGATCAGGATGTTCACGAGCAGCCCGATGAGCTGGTGAAAGGCCCAGCTCGCGAACTGGAAGCAGGCGTACAGGGCGAACGCGAGCAGCATGGCCTTGGGCAGCCACCGGGGCATGCGACCGGTGACCGGCGCCGGGGCCGGGCGTTCCGGGGGCACCCCCGGCGCCGCCGCCGTCGGCGCGGTCCCGGTGTCGGTCTCGGTGCCGGTCTCCGCCGTCAGGGCACCCGCGTCGGGCGCCGCCGGGCCGGCTCCGGCCGGTGTGAGGTCATCTGTCGCTGCCACGGCGCAAGTGTCGCTCACGACGAGCCCGCCGTGCGGGCCGCCCCTGGCCTCGGTCCCGGCCGGAGCCGCCCGCGGGCCGCCCCGGCGAGCCGCTCAGCGCTTGTCGGCGGGGACGTCCACGGCCGCGCAGACTCCACGCCAGACGTCCTTGGCGTCCCAGCCGTCCGCCAGGGCCTGGTGGACGGTCCGACCGCCGAGCTCGGACATCACGTAGTCCCTCGCGAACGAGTCGGCGTAGGCGTCGCCGAAGTGGTCCGCCATCCGCTGCCAGAAAACCGTCAACCGCATACGACCAGTATCGCGCCCTTGCGGGTGCAGCCGTGTCACGGGCGCTGACCGGCGGCGCGATCCGCCTTACGGTCGATCCATGGTCCGATCCGGAGCAAACGCACTCGTCCGAGCCGAGCACTTCGTCTGGCTGACCGCCCGCGTGCTCGAACAGCGCCGATTCGCCTACCACTTCCTCACCGGGACCGCCGGCTCGCCCCGGGGCACCGCCACCACCGATGCCACCGCGGCGGCCGATGCCGTCGAGACCGCCCTCGCCGCGTATCTGACCGCCGACGGCGGCTACGGTCACGCCCTGGAGCCGGACCTGCGCGGTCCGGTCAGCCAGCCGCTCCACACCGCCCACGCGCTCCGCGTCCTGGACGCCATCGGCCGCTGCGGCGGGCGCCGGGTGGAGCGGGTGTGCCGCTATCTGACCGAGGTGTCCACCCCGGACGGAGCGCTGCCCGCGCTCACCCCCGCCCTCCACGGCTACCCCAGCGCTCCCTGGATTCCGGTCGTGGACAACCCGCCGAGCGATCTGCTGGCGACCGGACCCGTGGTCGGCCTGCTGCACCGCAACGAGGTGTGGCACGCCTGGCTCTTCCGCGCCACCGACTTCTGCTGGTCGGTCGTCGAAAACCTCGAGAAGTCCCACCCGTACGAGGTCATGGCCGCCGTCGCCTTCCTGGACGGGGCGCCCGACCGGCCGAGAGCGGAGGCGGCGGCGAGGCGCCTGGGCCGGCTCGTACGGGACCAGGGCCTCGTGGTGCTGGACCCGGAGCGGGCCGCGGACCATCCGGTTCCCCCGGGCTACGGGCCGGACGAGCACCACTTCCCGCACGACTTCGCCCGTACTCCCGACTCGCTGGCCCGCCACTGGTTCACCGACGCGGAAATGGCGCGGTCGCTGGACTTCCTGGCGGCCGGGCAGCAGGAGGACGGCGGCTGGCCGATCCGCTGGCGCTGCTGGGCGCCCGGCACGGCCCTCGAATGGCGGCCGATCGTCACCATCGAGGCCCTGCTGACCCTGCGGGCGCACGGGCGGCCCCTCGACTGAGGCGGGCGCGCGAGCGGCGCTGCCCGGCCCGGGGCCCATCACCCCGGGCCGGGAAGCCCCCCCGCGCCGCTGGTCGGGGCCGTTGTCAGTGCCGGGGTGCACGATGGAGAACATGTCGGACCAGCCGTCGGCGTCGGCCCTCGACGCGTTCTCACCGGCCACCCGCGGGTGGTTCACCGGGGCGTTCACCGCGCCCACCGCCGCCCAGGAAGGTGCCTGGCGCGCCATCGCCGAGGGGTCGGACGTCCTGGTCGTGGCCCCGACCGGGTCCGGCAAGACCCTGGCCGCCTTTCTCGCCGCGCTGGACCGGCTGGCGAGCGCCCCGCCGCCCGCCGAGGCGAAGAAGCGCTGCCGGGTGCTGTACGTCTCCCCGCTGAAGGCCCTCGCGGTCGATGTCGAGCGGAATCTGCGCAGCCCGCTGACCGGCATCCGCCACGAGGCCCTGCGGCTCGGGCTGCCCGAGCCCGAGGTGCGGGTGGGCATCCGCTCCGGTGACACCCCGGCCGCCGAGCGCCGCTCGATCGCCGTCCGGCCGCCCGACATCCTGATCACGACGCCCGAGTCGCTGTTCCTCATGCTCACCTCCTCGGCGCGGGACGCCCTGACCGGCGTGGAGACGGTCATCCTCGACGAGGTGCACGCCGTGGCCGGCACCAAGCGGGGGGCGCATCTGGCGCTCTCCCTCGAACGCCTCGACCGGCTGCTGGCCCGCCCCGCCCGCCGCATCGGACTGTCGGCGACCGTACGGCCGGTGGAGGAGGTGGCCCGGTACCTCTCCCCGCAGCGCGCCGCCACGATCGTCCAGCCACCGTCCGGCAAGGAATTCGATCTGTCGGTGGTGGTGCCGGTCGAGGACCTCGGCGAGCTGGGCGGCACCCCGACGGCCGACGGCCGGGCCGAGGAGACGGGCGAGAAGCCCTCGATCTGGCCGCATGTGGAGGAGCGCATCGCCGACCTCGTCGAGGCCCACCGCTCCACGATCGTGTTCGCGAACTCGCGCCGCCTGGCGGAGCGGCTGTGCAACCGGCTCAACGAGATCGCGTACGAGCGCGCCGTCGGCGAGCCCGTGCCCGAGGACCACGCGCCGGCCGAGCTGATGGGCGGCTCGGGAGCGGGCCGGGGCGCGCCGCCGGTGCTGGCCCGGGCCCACCACGGCTCGGTCTCCAAGGAGCAGCGGGCCCTGGTCGAGGAGGACCTCAAGGCCGGGCGGCTGCCCGCCGTGGTGGCCACCTCCAGTCTCGAGCTGGGCATCGACATGGGGGCGGTCGACCTGGTGGTCCAGGTGGAGTCGCCGCCGTCGGTGGCCTCCGGGCTGCAGCGGGTGGGCCGCGCCGGCCACCAGGTGGGGGCGGTCTCGACCGGGGTGGTCTTCCCCAAGTACCGCGGCGATCTGGTGCAGGCCGCCGTGGTCACCGAGCGGATGCGCAGGGGGGAGATCGAGGCCCTGCGGGTGCCCGCCAACCCGCTGGACGTGCTCGCCCAGCAGATCGTCGCGATGACCGCCCTGGACACCTGGGACGTCGAGGAGCTGCTGGCCGTGGTGCGGCGGGCGGCCCCGTTCGCCTCCCTGCCGGAGTCGGCGTTCACGGCGGTCCTGGACATGCTGGCGGGCCGATATCCCTCCGACGCCTTCGCCGAGCTGCGCCCGCGCGTGGTGTGGGACCGGGTGGCCGGAACGGTCACGGGGCGGCCCGGCGCCCAGCGCCTCGCGGTGACCTCGGGCGGCACGATCCCGGACCGCGGCCTGTTCGGGGTCTTCCTGGCCGGCGCCGACCCCAAGAAGGGCGGCGGGCGGGTCGGCGAGCTCGACGAGGAGATGGTCTACGAGTCGCGGGTGGGCGATGTGTTCACCCTCGGCACCACCAGCTGGCGGATCGAGGACATCACCCGGGACCGGGTGCTGGTCTCGCCGGCCCCCGGGGTGCCGGGGCGGCTGCCGTTCTGGAAGGGCGACCAGCTCGGCCGGCCGCTGGAGCTGGGCCGGGCGCTGGGCGCCTTTCTGCGCGAGATCGGCTCGCTGGCCCCGGACGACGCCCGGCTGCGGCTGATGGCGGCCGGTCTGGACGACTGGGCGGCCGCCAACCTCCTCGCCTATCTCGACGAGCAGCGCCGGGCGTGCGGGCACGTGCCGGACGACCGCACGATCGTCGTCGAGCGCTTCCGGGACGAGCTCGGGGACTGGCGGGTCGTGGTGCACTCCCCCTTCGGCGCCCAGGTGCACGCCCCGTGGGCGCTGGCGCTGGGCGCCCGGCTGGCCGAGCGGTACGGCATGGACGCCCAGGTGATGCACGCCGACGACGGCATCGTGCTGCGCCTGCCGGACGCCGATCTGATGGGCCTCGACCTGCTGGACGCGGACACCGCCGCCCCGGCCGCGGGCGGCCCGGAGTACGACGCCGAGAAGTCCCCGGTGGGCGCCGCCGACGTCGTCTTCGACAAGGGCGAGGTGGACGGCCTCGTGACCGAGCAGGTCGGCGGCTCCGCGCTGTTCGCCGCCCGCTTCCGCGAGTGCGCCGCCCGCGCCCTGCTGCTGCCGCGCCGGGACCCCGGCAAGCGCACCCCGCTGTGGCAGCAGCGGCAGCGGGCGGCCCAGCTCCTCCAGGTGGCGAGCGAGTTCGGCTCGTTCCCGATCGTGCTGGAGGCGGTGCGCGAGTGCCTCCAGGACGTCTTCGACGTCCCCGGGCTGACCGAACTGATGGGCGACATCGAGGCCCGCCGGGTCCGCCTCGTGGAGGTCACCACCCCCGAGCCGTCGCCCTTCGCCCGCTCCCTCCTCTTCGGCTATGTGGCGCAGTATCTGTACGAGGGCGACTCCCCGCTCGCCGAACGGCGCGCCGCCGCCCTCTCCCTGGACTCCCGGCTGCTGGCCGAGCTGCTGGGCCAGGCGGAGCTGCGCGAGCTCCTCGACGCCGATGTCCTGACCGAGCTGGAGCGGGAGCTCCAGTGGCTGGCGGAGGATCGCGGGATCAAGGACAGCGAGCGCCTCGCCGACGCGCTGCGCGTGCTCGGCCCCCTCACCGACGCGGAACTCGCCGAGCGCGGCGCCCAGACGTCGTGGGCCCAGGAGCTGGCCGGAGCCCGGCGCGCCATCCGGGTCCGGATCGCCGGCGCCGACCACTGGGCGGCCGTCGAGGACGCCGGCCGGCTCCGCGACGCCCTGGGCACCGCCCTCCCGGTGGGCGTGCCGGAGGCGTTCACCGAACCCGTCAAGGACCCCCTGGGCGATCTGCTGGCGCGCTACGCCCGTACGCACGGGCCGTTCACCTCGGCGCGGGCGGCCGAGCGCTTCGGGCTCGGCGTGGCCGTCACCGAGGGGGCGCTCCAGCGGCTCGCCGCCGCGGGCCGCGTCGTCCAGGGGGAGTTCCACCCGGCGGGCATCGGACAGGAGTGGTGCGACGCGGGAGTCCTGCGCCGCCTGCGGCGTCGTTCGCTGGCCGCGCTCCGCCAGGAGCTGGAGCCCGTGCCCGGCCCGGCGCTCGCCTCGTTCCTCCCGCAGTGGCAGCACGTCGGCAGCCACGGTCTGCGGGGCATCGACGGGCTGGTGCGGGCCGTCGAGCAGTTGCAGGGCGCGCCGGTGCCCGCGTCCGCGCTGGAGAAGCTGGTCCTGCCGTCCCGGGTGCGGGACTACTCCCCCGCCCTGCTCGACGAGCTGACCACCACGGGAGAGGTGGTCTGGGCGGGCGCGGGCGCGCTGCCCGGCAAGGACGGCTGGGTGTCGCTCTACCTCGCCGACGCCGCGCCCCTGCTGCTGCCTCCGCCGCACCCGGTGGAGACGAGCCCCCTGCACCACGCGGTGCTGGACGCCCTCTCCGGTGGCTACGGCCTGTTCTTCCGCCAGGTCGCCGATCAGGTGCGCGCGGCCCACCCGGAGTGCTCCGACGCGCGACTGGCGGAGGTGGTGTGGGACCTGGCCTGGGCCGGGCTGCTCACCAATGACACCCTCGCCCCGCTCCGGGCCCATCTGGGCTCGGGCCGCACGGCCGGCGCGACCGCCCATCGCGCGAAGCGGTCCGTGCCCCGGGGCCGCTACGGCTCGCTCGCCCTCCGTACGGGCGCCGCTCCCCGTGCCACCGCCTCGCGCGGCGGGCCACCGACGGTCGCCGGTCGCTGGTCCCTGGTGCCGGAGCGGGAGCCGGACACCACCCACCGGGCCCATGCACTGGCCCGCACCCTGCTGGACCGGCACGGCGTGGTCACCCGCGGCGCGGTCGCCGCGGAGGGCGTCGAGGGCGGCTTCGCGGCCGCGTACCGCGTGCTGGCCGCCTTCGAGGAGACCGGGCAGGCGCGCCGCGGCTATGTCGTCGAGGGGCTCGGGGCGGCCCAGTTCGCCATGGACGGCGCGGTCGACCGGCTGCGTGCCGTCAGTACGGCCCGCGACCGGGACGCCGCCGGGGAGCCGACGGCCGTCGGGGCTTCGCCGTACGCCGGCGGGCGGGGCGGGCCGGACC
>NZ_JBPQTV010000087.1:0-21901 GCF_051386515.1 Streptomyces sp. URMC 123
GCGAGGGCGGGGGCGGGGGCGGCCGCCAGGGCCGTCACGGCCGTCATCGCGGTCACCGCCGCGACAGCGGCCAGGGCGGCCCGTGGCCGTCGGCCGCGGCCCCGGGCGGCCCATCGCTTCCGGTGCGCGAGCGCCTGCGTGACGGGTGAGTCGGGGGCGGGAGTGCGCATCGCTGATCTCCTTGGCCGTCGTGCGTCGTCGTACCGCCGGGCGCGGGGACGCGGGCGGTGATCACGACGCTAGGCGGCCTGGGTGGAACAAGCCCATCCGGCCGCCCCCCGGCGGCCGGTGCGCCTCGCTCCCCCCTGCGGGCTGGTGCTGCCCCCAGGTTCCTGGGAGCGCCGGGGAGCGCCGGGGCGATCGATGCCGAGAAGCGCGCCCCGGCATTCGTCGCCCATCGGCAGGCGACCGCGCGTCGGCGCCCGAGCGGGCGCCCACCCTCCCGAAGCGGCTCGGCGGCCACCCGACAAAGGCGGTGCGGGGAATGTCGGGTGGCCGGGACCGGTGTCACCGCACGATGGGGGCATGGACGACACGACCTTGGTATCCCGCTTTCTCCGCGACGGCTTCGTGAAGGTGGAGGGCGCCGTCGCGCCGCGCGTGGCCGCGGACGGCGCGCGGCTGCTGTGGCGGGAGACGGGCTGCGACCCGGACGATCCGGCGACGTGGACGCAGCCCGTGCACTGGGTGGCCGGCATGGCGCAGGGGCCGTTCGCCGCCGCGCCCAACTCCCCGTCCCTGCATCGCGCGTACGACCTGCTCGTCGGCGCGGGGCGCTGGGAGCCGCGCTATTCGCTGGGCACGTTCCCGCTGCGCTTCCCGCACGAGGAGGAGCCGGACGACGCGGGCTGGCACATCGAGGGGAGCTATCTGCCGGAGGGTGAGAGCTGGTACTTCACCAATCTGCGCTCCCGGGGCCGGGCCTTGCTGATGCTGTTCCTTTTCAGCGAGGTCGGCGAGGAGGACGCCCCGACCCGGATTCGGGTCGGCTCACACCTCGACGTGCCGAAGGTGCTGGAGAAGTATGGGGAGGACGGGGCGAGCGGGCTGACCCTCGCGCCCGATCTGGTGGCGGCGTCCGACCACCGGCCGGTCGCCCTCGCCACCGGGTCCCCGGGCGACGTCTTCCTGTGCCATCCGTTCCTGGTGCACGCGGCGCAACCGCACCACGGGGCGCGACCGCGCTTCATGGCCCAGCCGCCGCTGATGCCGGCCGCGCCGTACGAACTGGAGCGGGCCGACGGCGCGTACTCACCCGTGGAGATCGCGATCCGTCGGGGCCTGGGACAGGACACCCCGGTCACCGGCCTTCGCTGAGAGACGCTCCGGCCGACGCGGCGGGGGCCTCGACGGATCTCGTCGAGGCCCCGGCGAGCTCGGGCGCGGTGGGCGGCCTGCTGAGGCGGTGGGCCACTACACGCCGGGCGAACACCCGTACGGTCGTCTGCGGGCATACGCACATGCCGTTCGTGCGCCTCGTCCACGGTCGGCTCGTGGTCAACCGGGGCAGCGTCGGCATGCCCTACGGGCGGGCCGGGGCCCACTGGGCGCTCCTGGGCCCCGGCGTCGACCTCCGCCGCACCGCGTACGACGTCGAGGCCGCCGTCGCCCAGGTCACCCGGGAGTCCTCCTGCCCGGACGCCGCCGAGTGGGCGGACTACTACCTCCACGCGCGGGCGACGGACGTGGAAGCGCTGGAGACCTTCGCCCCGCGCGACGGGCGCGAGCACGCGCCGTGAGGGGTGGGCGGGCGGCGGCGGTCAGCGCATCAGCGCGCCGCCGTTGATGTCGTACGTCGCGCCCGTGATGAAGGCCCCCTGGTCGCCGGCCAGGTGGACCACGAGGGCGGCGACCTCCTCGGGCGTGGCGATGCGCCCCAGCGGCACCCGGGCGGTCAGCTCGGCGAGCGCCCGCTCGCCGACGGAGCGGACCATCGGGGTGTCGATCATCGCGGGCGAGACCGCGTTCACGGTGATGCCGTCGGCGGCCAGCTCTGCCGCGAAGACGCGGGTGAGGGCGATCAGACCGGCCTTGGAGGCGCCGTAGTGCGCACCGGTGGGGCGGGCCGTCTGACCGGCGATGGAGGCCATGTTGATCACTCGGCCGCCGCGCCCGCGGCGCCGCATGCCGGCGGCGACCGCACGGGTGAGGAAGAAGGTGCCGCGGAGGTTCACGTCGAAGACCGCGTCCCACTCCTCGGGGGTGATGTCCCACAGCCCGCTGCCCGGGGCGCGGGCGGCGTTGTTGACCAGGATGTCCACCCCGCCCCAGCGCTTCTCGACGGCCGCGAGCGCGCCGCGGCCGGCCGCCGGGTCGGACAGGTCGGCGACAACGGGCAGGGTGCGGTCGCCGCCGGGGTCGATGGCGCGGGCGGTCTCCTCGTTGCGCCGGGCGTCGGTGTCGAGCAGGGCGACCCGGGCGCCGTGGGCGTACAGGGCACGGGCGATGGCGGCGCCCAGCCCGCCCGCGGCACCCGTGACGAGGGCGACGCGCCCCGCGAGGCCGACGGCGGGAGCGGGAGCGGGCGTGGCGCCGGGGTCGGGGTCGGGGGCCGGTACGGGGTCGGGGGCGGGCGGGTTGTCGGGCATGCGGGGCTCCTCCTCCGGCGGGAAGGCGATACGAGGACGGGCGGTGCGGACGGTGGCGAGGTGACGCGCCGTCACCGGTTGCCGAAGAACAGCTCGCGCCCCACCCGGGCCTCGACGCGCAGATAGCGCCAGAGCTGGTGGTCGCCCACGGGGGTGTCGCGCACGATGCCGCAGACGCGGGCCACGGCGTCGAGGTCGGGGGCGTCGGCGAGGATGTACGAGGTCCACGGCCAGGCGGTGGAGGCGCCGACCATCAGCTGGTCGTCGTCGAGCGTGCCGAGGACGGTGAGGCCGAACCGCCGGCCGAGGTCGTCGAACGCACCGGGTATCGCCTGCGCGACCCGGTCGCGCTCGTCGGCGTCGGCGGCGAAGAAGTCCTGGGTGACGCCGATGCAGAACAGGACGCGGAGGGGCTTGTTGATCATGCTCTCCACGCTAACCGACGCGCGGTCGTGACCGACCGTACGGGCCACGGCCGGTGCCGGTACCGGTGCGAGGGACACCGATCGGGCATGCCCCGCGCGCATCGCACGCCCTGGTCCAGGGCCGTGCCTTCCTTCGACAATCGTCCTATGGAAAACGGATGGTTCGTCATCCTGGCCGTGATCGTTGTGGCATTCGCCGTGCAGGCGCTGTTCGGCCCACGCGCCAGGCCGGGCGACTGCCCCACGTGCGGAGGTCTGGGCTGGTACACCGGCATGCGTGCCGACGACTTCGAGCGTGTCACGTGCTGGAAGTGTCGAGGCAGCGGAAGGAGTCGTTGACCCGCACGGACGGCCGCCACGGGCTTCGGCGTCACCGGTGCGGCTCCGGCCTCGCTACGGAGTTCGTCGAGCTTGTCGGTGAGGGTGCGGCGGTGCAGAGCCGGCGGGGCCGCGGCGGCGTCGCGGCCGACGGGGCCCGGCAGGTCACCGGCGGCGGGACGCTACCCTTCTCGGGCCGGCGTCGCGGTGCGCGTCGCCGTGACCGCCAGCGTCGTGCAGCGCACGGCGAACGACCCGCCCCATGCGTCGATGGCCTCGCCGATGGCCGTCAGGACCTCGTCCCGCGCCGCCGGCGGGAGCTGGGCGTGGCCGCCCGTGGTGGCCAGGTGGTCCAGCCACTCGTCCCGGGTGCGGGTCCGCTCCCGGTCGAACCGCCACCGCTCCGGGGCGTCGAACGCGCCCACGTCCCGTATCCCGTCGGCCGCCATGGCGCACAGGCCGCCGTACGCGTCGGCGGCCGAAGCGGACTCCGATGCCGACGCCGACGCCGGCGCCGTCCCCGGGATGCGGGCGGCGAGCGCGTCGGGCATCGCCCGGCGGTAGACCTCGGCGAAGGACCGCGCCAGTTCCGGCGGGGGCTGTGCCGCGTTCCAGAACACGGCCAGCCGGCCACCGGGCCGCAGCACCCGGGCCGCCTTGGCCGCCCCCGCGACCGGGTCCACCCAGTGCCAGCTCTGCCCGGAGACCACCGCGTCGAACTCCCGGCCGGCCGGCTCCCAGGTCTCGAACGCCGCCACCTCGACCCGCAGTCCGCGCCGGCGCGCCCACGCGGCCATCCGCGCGTCGACGTCGACCCCGAGCACTCGGCAGCCGGCCGCCGCGAACTGCCGGGCCACGATGCCGGTGCCGCAGCCGACGTCGAGCACGTCGGGGCCGGGGGCGGTGGCGACGACCCGGTCCACCAGGGCTCGGGGATAGCGGGGCCGGGCCCGGTCGTAGCGTTCGGCGTCCGCGCCGAACGACTCGGCCAACTGCCGCTGACGATGGGGCTCGTGACGGGACTCGCGATGGGGCCGGGGCGCTCCCCCGGACGGTAAAGTGGGCATGCGCCCACTATGAGTGGGCGACCGCCCACTCGTCAATCGGGACGGGGACGGCGGGCCGAGCGGGAGACCGAGGAGACGCCCCGTGCCGACAGGAGTGGCCATCCGTGACGCGCGCGAGCACCTGTTCGACGCCGCCGAGCGCGTCCTGCTCCGGGACGGCCCGAGCGCGCTGAGCAGCCGGGCGGTGACCACGGAGGCGGGCTGCGCCAAGGGCGTGCTGCACCGCCACTTCGTCGACTTCGACGCCTTCCTCGCCGAGCTCGTGCTCGATCGCGTCGCCCGCGTCGAGGGCCGGGCCGCCGCCCTGCGCGACGCCGCCGGAACGGGCACCGTCGCCGACACCCTCACCGACGCCCTGACGGAGCTGTTCGGATCGGTCGCCGTGGCGATCGTCGGCCTCGTCACCTCCCGGGACGAGGTGCGTGCGCGGCTCCGCCGGACCACGCCGACCGGTGTCCCGCTCCTGACGGAGGCCACGGCGGGAATCGCCTCCTACCTCACCGCCGAGCGCGAGCTGGGCCGCGTCGCGGCGGGCACGGACGTCGACACCCTGGCCCCCGCCCTCGTCGGGGCGGGGCATCTGCTCTTCGCCGACCGCACCGGCCCCCCGCCGGAGGCGGACGCCGTCCGCCGGGTCGTGACCTCGGTCCTCGCCGGCGCCCTGCGGGAACCGCCGCGCTGACCGCCCGTCGTCATCCCCCGGCCGAACGGGCCCCCGCGCCCCGGGGTTCGGCGCGCATGGGCAGGGGGCCCGTGCCCAGGGTCGTCTCCGGGCGGGGGCGCACCGCCCGGCCGGGGACCGGTCGGAGCCGCCAGCGGGCCCCGACCGTGGCGATGGTGAGCATCGCCTCCGTCGTCCCGAAGTGTTCCCCGACGCATCTGCGGGTGCCCGCGCCGAAGGGGAGCAGCGCGCCGCGCGGCACGTCCTTGGCCCGGTGGGGCAGCCATCGGTCGGGGTCGAAGGAGTCCGGGCGCGGGAAGTGCCGCGGGTCGCGGTGCAGGGCGTACGGGCTGTAGAGGACCGTGGTGCCGGGGGCGAGCCGGCGCCCGGCCAGTTCCGTCGCGGCCGTCGTGGTCCGGGTGAACATCCAGCCGGGCGGATACAGGCGCAGGACCTCCGTGAGGACGCGGCGGGTGTACGCGAGGCGCGGCAGGTCGGTGACGCCCGCGGGGCGGCCGGCGAGGACGGTGTCGAGCTCCTCGTGCAGCCGCCCCTCGACCTCGGGGTGGGTGCCGAGCAGATGGAACGCCCAGGCCATGGCGTGCCCCGTGGGTTCCGTCCCGGCCACCAGCAGCGTCATGACCTGGTCGCGCAGTTCGTCCGCGCTCAGGACGGAGACTCCCTCGTCGGCGCCCTCCCCGGCGCCCTCGTCGGACGGAGCCATCAGTGCCGAGAGCAGATCACCGCGGTCGTCGCGACCGCCCCCGGCCCTCCCGGCCCGCGCGTAGTCGTCCACGATGCGGTCGATGAGCTCCCGCAGGCGCGCGAGCGCCAGCCGGAAGCGCCTGTTGGCCGGGGTGGGGAGTTTCTCCCAGAGGCCGAGCGGCGCGGTCATGCGCCGGTACACGCCGCCGAAGAGGACGGCCAGGCAGTGCTGGATGTCGGCGACGTCGCGCTCCGTGATGTCGGCGGAGAACAGCGTACGGGCGGTGGCGCGGGCGGTGAGCGCCTGCATCGCGACGCCGACGTCGAGGACGTGGCCCGGCCGCCAGGAGCCGGCCAGCGCCTCGATCTCCTGGAGCATCCCGGCGGCGTAACCGTCGACGCGGGCGCGGTGGAAGGCGGGCCCCACCAGCCGGCGCTGCCGCCGGTGGGCGGCCCACCCGGAGGTGCCCAGTCCGTTCCCGAGGAGCGGCCGCACCTTGTCGAACAAGGGGCCGCCCTTGTCGTAGGTGCGGGGGTCGGCCAGGACGGCGTGGACGAGGTCGGGGTGGCAGACCACATACGCCGGCCGCGGGCCCAGCCGCACCTCGACCAGGTCCCCGCGCGCGGGCAGGGAGGCCAGGAACTCCAGCGGCCTCCTGCGCAGGGTGAGGGCGTGGCCGAGCAGCGGCAGCGCGCCGGGGGCGGGCACCGACCGCCACGCCCGCCCGGCCGACCGTGCGTTCTCCGTGCTCCGTACGTCCTCCATGCGCCGTACGTCCTCCATCCCGGTCTCAGGTCCCCGTGGCGAAGCGCTCGTCCGTGCTGTAGAGCGGGCGCGGCCCCGCCGGTTGCTCGCCGGGCAGATACGCGGGCGAGTCGACGTAGCGCGGTCGGCCCCGGTGGTAGTCGTGGTTCCCCCGCACCTGGGTCTCGTAGGTCTCCAGGACCTGAGCCACCCGCGCCCGTACGCCCTCGTCGACGCCGAGCCGGGACAGTTCGGCGGGCACCCGCTCCACCGCCCCGACGAATCGTTTCATCAGGTCCGTGAGCATCGTGTTGACGTGGTTCACGGCCTCCTGCCGGGAACAGCACCGCTCCCGCTGGGCGATGAGGACGGCGTTGAAGGGGTAGCCGACGGCGTCCTCCCGGTCGACGGAGAAGACGTCGTTGTAGATCCCGATCCACTCCGCCCCGCGGTGGCGGGCCTCGACCATCGCGGGCAGCATGCGGACCCGGTGCGGCAGGTCGATGCCGAGGGCGTACTCGCCCAGGTGCATGAACCAGCCGAGCACCGAGGTGTACCGCCGGTGCGGAATGTATTCCTCCATCGACATGGTGGTGCCGAGCCGCACGGCGGCCACCTCGCGCACGAAGGTGGCCAGCCAGATCAGCACCTCCGCCGTGAACTCCGCGCGCCACTCCGCCGACCGGCCCGCGCACACGAGCTCGTGCACCTCCCGGCCGGCCCGGGCCGCCGGGCTCCGCACCTCTCCGACGCCCTCGATCGCGCGGGTCAGCTCCGCGACCGTCTCCGTGACGAAGACGACGTCACGTGCGGTGATGCGCTCGTCGAGGCCGTCGTCGACCGCCCAGACCCACAGGACGTACCTGCACAGCGCCTCGAACCGCTCGGGAAGCGTCTTCACGATGCAGATGGCCGTGGCGAAGTCGGGCTGGGTGCGCTCCATCTGACGGAGAACCGCCGGGTCGATCGTCAGCGCGGACGCTCGCCCCCAGTCGTACATCTGCGTCTCCCGCCCGTTCCAGGCGGGGTTGATCCCGCGCTCTCGCAACGGCATGAAGAACGGCGGGAACGTGTAACCGAGCGTTCTCGGCGCGGCCGGCGTTCCGGTGTCCGTGCTCGCGGCGTTGTCCCTGCCGACGGTGGTCTCCGTGCTCGCGGCGGTGTCCGCCATCGCGCCTCCCTGCCTCCCCATCGACGTGCGCTCCCCTGGCATCGTGCGACGAGCCGCCGGGGGCGCAAACCCCCGTGGCGCCGGTGCGGCCCGGACCGATCGCTCCGCGGCTCGATCCCTCGGTTCCGGACCGCGGGTCGGCCGCGCTTCGGGCCGCGTCGCGGGCCCCCGGCGGTTGCCGGGCGCCGGGGCCCTTCCGGCCGAGTGGCCGCATCGACTCGCCCCGGACGGGCGACGCTGCCGGGCAGCGGTCCCGCGGCCTGGTAGCCGTGGGCCGTGATCAGCTCTCGCCGACGGCGCCGCGCCCCCCTCGCGCTCCGCCAGGCCGCCACCTCCCTGCTGTGCCTGTCCGCCGTCCTGGTGTCCGCGCCGCCGGCGGCCGGCCGTACGGCCGTGTCCCCGCCGCTCCCTGCCGCGCCGGCCCCTCCCGCGCCGGCCGGGATGCCGGAGCCGCCCGCGGCGCCGGTGGTCCGCGAGGAGCTGGCCGCGCTGACCGTGGCGCCCCCGCGTTCGATGTCCGGCTACAGCCGGAACAGGTTCCCGCACTGGGTGACGCAGCACCAGCAGTGCGACACCCGGGAGGTGGTGCTGGCCCGGGACGGCAAGGACGTCGTCACGGACGCCCGGTGCCGGGCCTCCTCCGGGAGCTGGTACAGCGCGTACGACGGGGTGACGCTCGCGGCCGCGAGCCAGGTCGACATCGACCACATGGTGCCGCTCGCCAACGCCTGGCGCTCGGGCGCCGACGGGTGGGACGTCGCCAAGCGCCGAACCTTCGCCAACGATCTGACGAACTCGCAGCTCATCGCGGTGTCCGCGGCCTCGAACCGCGCCAAGGGCGACCAGTCGCCGGACCAGTGGAAGCCGCGGCTCACCGGCTACCACTGCACGTACTCCCGCGCCTGGACGCATGTGAAGCACCTCTACGGGCTGAGCGTCACGCCGCAGGAGAAGGCCGAGCTGACGAAGATGCTCGACACATGCGCCTGATGGACGGCGTCCTATGAGCGGCGAGCAGGGCGAGGAGCGGGGTGTGAACGAGGCGATGAGCGGCGCACAGCCGACGGCCGAGCGCCTGGTGGACGAGGTCGTCGCCGGGCCGGGCGGCGCGATGACCGACGAGGTGGGTGTCGTCACCGGCGACCTGACCGTGGTGACGGAACTGTCGCCGGACGGGCGGCGGGCCGCCGTCGAGGTCCAGTACACCGGGGCGGAGGAGTGGTACACGCTCACCGGCAGCCCGGTGCCGCTGCCGCCCGGGGGGCTGCCGGCGCTGCACGCCGCGGTGCTCGCACGTGTCCGGGCCGGTGGAGCGGCCGAGGCGCCGCGGCTGTCCTGAAAGCCGCCCCCCCGTACGGGGCTCCAGCCCCGCCGTGAGTAGGGTCGTCGGCGTGTCGGCGCGCACCCTCCGCGCCCGGCCCGCGGCGGATCGTACGGAGGTGCCCGCGCCGATGACCCCCACCCGCGTCTGGCGGTTCACGCGGCTGCGCTGGGACTCCTCGGGCGCCGCGTTCGACTGGCACTCCCCCGCGCAGCCGCACGCTTTCCCCGCGCGGCCCCACGCCTCTCCGGCGCAGCCCCCGGCGCCCTCCGCCGCCCCGCCCACCGAGCGGATCAGTCCGCTCCCTCTCGGGGCGGACCCGGCCCTCCAGGTGGGCGAGGACCGCCGCTGCGTCGGGATACGGCGGGGCGGGCAGCGCGTCCCCTGTGCCCGGGGCGGCGCGGAACTGCCCGCACCCCATCTCGGCGGCCAGTGCCCCGTCTGCTCGGCGCTGGACCGGTCCTCGTCCATCGCGGCCGACACCCGGCTGGACGACCCCCGGCCGTTCCGGGTGTACCTCGCCTCCTTCGGCACCGGCGGCCCGGTCAAGGTCGGCATCACCGCGGCCGAGCGCGGCACCTCGCGGCTGCTCGAACAGGGCGCCCTGGCCTCGGTGTTCCTCGCCGAGGGGCCGCTCGCGGCGGCCAGGCGCGCCGAGAACGTGCTGGCCGCCGCGCTGGGCGTGCCCGACCGGGTGCTCGTCCCGGCGAAGCGCCGCGCCCGCGCGCGGCCCTCGACCCCCGGGGAGCGCGCCGACGAACTGGTCCGCTGGGCCCGGCGGGCACGGGCGGTGTCCGGCTGGGCCGACACCCTCGACGCCCACGACGAGCCGCTGCCCGAGGACCACGCGGCGCGCTACGGCCTGCCCGGCGCGGGCGTCGCCCCCGACCGGGAGGCGCTGCCGCCGGCCCCGGGGGACGTGCTCGCCGGCCGGGTCCACTGCCTGGTCGGTGCCGATCTCTATCTGGAGACCCCCGGCGGTCTGATCCTCCTCGACAGTCGACTGCTGTCGGGGTGGGCGCTGCGCAGAGCGCCGGCCGGCGCGGTGTGGAGCGCGCCGATCCGCGCACCGCGGGACCCCGGTGGCGCCGGTGACCGGGAGGAGCCGGACGCCCTCTTCTGAACCTGACGCCCCATCGGCCCCACCCGCCACGGGCCGCCGGCCACCGATCGCCGGTCACCGGCCGGCGTACGCGCCGCGAAACGCGACCGCCCCGGCGGACACGCGGCCACGAGGGCGTGCGGACTGCCGTACGCGCCGCCCCTGTCACCCGGCCACCGCCTTTCGCGGTGTGTCACGGCAGGGACACCATCGAAGGTGTCCCACTGCCGGGAGGATCACCAGCAGGACGATCTTCGCTGACGCCCGGAGGTTCCACCATGGCCGCGCCCGCCGTTCCGCTCCGCCCCGTTCCCGGCCCGCGCGGTCTGCCGCTGCTCGGACACCTCCCCACCTTCGGCGGGGACCCGCTGGGCTTCTTCGAGCATCTGCGGGACGACTACGGCGACGCCGTGACCTGGTCGCTCGGCCCGCTGCGCAGCCTCTTCGTCTCCCGCCCCGAGCACATCGCGGAGCTGCTCGGAGGGGTGGAGCGCGGTTACGAGATCCTGAAGATCGGCTGGACGCTCGGCCAGGTGGTCGGCGACAGCGTGCTGCGCAGCCAGGGGGCCGACTGGCGCCGCAAGCGGAGCCTCGTCCAGCCGACCGTGCGACCCCGCCAAGTGCGGCGGTACGCGGCGACGATGGTGGACTGCGCACGGGCGCTCGCCGACCGCTGGGAGGACGGCCGGCGCATCGACGTGCGCCCGGAGATGACCCTCCTCACCCAGCGGATCGTGCTCCGCACCCTGTTCGGCAACGACCTCGGCGACCGCACCGGCGCGCTGAGCGAGGCGATGGCCGTGGCCGAGCACGTGGTCGGGGACGAGCTGCGGAACGTCAACCTCTTTCTGCCGAGCTGGGTCCGCACCCCCGCGCGGCGGCGGCTGCTGGCCGCCGTCGCCACGATCGACAGCGAGATCCACCGGCTGATCGGTGCCCGCCGGGCCGCGGCGGACGGCGCCGAGGAACACGACGACCTGCTGGCCCGGCTGCTCGCGGCGCGGGACGAGCAGGGCCGGCCGCTCTCCGCCAAGGAGGTGCGGGACGAGGCGGTGACGCTCTGGGCAGCCGGCCACGAGACCACCTCCACCACGCTGACCTGGACCTGGTTCCTGCTGTCGACCGCCCCGGCCGTCCGGGCCCGGCTCGACGAGGAGCTGGAGCGGGTGCTCGACGGACGGCCGCCGACCATCGACGACTACGAGCGGCTGGCCTGGACCCAACAGATCGTCAAGGAGGCACTGCGGCTCTACCCCCCTTCATGGACGATCCCGCGCGTGGCCCGCGAGGGCGCCACACTGGGCGGATTCCCGATCCCGGCCGGCACGACGGTGTGGTGCAGCCAGTGGACCACGCACCGGGACCCCCGCTGGTTCCCCGACCCGGCGGCGTTCCGCCCGGAGCGGTGGGACACGGACGCGCCCCATCCGGTGCCGGACCACGCGTGGTTCCCGTTCGGCGGCGGTCAGCGCACGTGCGTCGGTGCCCGGTTCGCCCAGGTGGAGGCGGCGCTGGTGCTCGCGACCCTGGCCCAGCGCTTCCATGTGGACGTCGACCCCGTCGAGGTGGTCCCGAAGGTCGGCCTGCTGCTCCAGCCGGCGGTGCCGCTCCACGCGACCCTGCGTGCGGTCGCCCGCCCGCCGCGTACGACGGTGGACGCGCCGCTCCGACCCGCCGCCCCCGTCGGCCGGCCGCATCCCACCGGGTGACCGGGTGAGGAGCGGGGGGAACACCGGGGGGCCGGGCCCGACCGGGCTCATGTACGGTGCACCGAAGCGGCTGCCGGAGGACGCCCCTGCGCGCGGCCCGCCCCCCGTACACGTCCTTCGCACCGATCGGCCCACCGCAGGTGACCCCGTACTCCCTCGCCTTCTACCTGGACGTCGTCACCACCGGAACGGTGCTCGGCGCGCGCCCGACGGACAGCCCCGACCGGGTCACGGAGGTGCTGGGCCCGGACTTCGCCGAGAACCCCTTCGCGTACTCCCTGTGCCGTGACTACGGGATGGCGGAGTTCTTCTGGGACCGGGCGTCTGCCGACCACCCCTGGGAGGGCCACCACTTCACCCTGCGGGTGCACCAGCTGGCGCGGTTGGGCAGCGCGTCCGTCAACGGGGCGATCCGGGCCGCGTACGGGCGGTTCGACCGACGGCTGCGCTTCGCGAAACTGCACAGGCTCCTGGAGCGGCGCGGCGTCCGCCTGCTGGAGGTCCCCCACCCGCAGGCTCCGCACTACCGCACGTACTGGCAGCCGCGGTCGCTGGTGTCCATCACCGTCATCGGCGCGCGCGAGGACTTCATCACGCCGGACGATCTGCGGGTCGGCGACGTCCACAGCATCAGCGGCCCGGTGATCTCCGACGAACTGGAGCGGCTCGCCTCGCGCACGCGGTGACCCGCGAGCGGGGGCGCGGGGCCGGGCGAGCCGGGAGCGCGGGGCCAGGCGAGCCGGGGGCGCGTGGTCCGGCGAGCGCCCCCACTCCCCTGGCACGTTCGCTTCAATGGACGCGAGCGCGCTCGGCGCGCGGCGGCCGCGCCCACAGCCGTCCGCGGCCGCGTACGGCGGTCGACGGCCGCGCGCCGCACGCCGCACGCCAGGAAGGAGTGGGGCCCGTGCATCCGACCCGGCTCGGGCTGATCGAGGCGGCCGACCTGATCCGGCGGGGCGAGCTGTCGTCCGCCGCGTACGCGCGCGCCCTGTTGGAGCGCGTCGAGGCCCGCGCCGACCTCGCCGCCTTCATCTCCCTCCCGGCCGCCGACGACCTGCTGGAGCGGGCCGGGCGGGCCGACGCGGCGGCGGTCCGTGCCCGTGCGCGGGGCGAGCGCCTCCCTCCCCTGCACGGCGTGCCGTTGGCGGTCAAGGACAACATCGACACGGCGGACCTGCCCACCACCGCCGGCACCCCCGCCCTGCGCGCCCACCGGCCGACGGCGGACGCCGATGTCGTACGGGCCCTGCGCGCGGCCGGGGCGCTGGTGCTCGGCAAGACCAACCTGCACGAGCTGGCCTACGGCGTCACCAGCGACAACGGCGCGTTCGGAGCGGTGCGCAACCCCTACGACGGCGGGCGGACGGCCGGCGGCAGCAGCGGGGGGACGGCCGCCGCGGTGGCCGCGGGGCTCGCGCCCGCGGGGCTCGGCACCGACACGGGAGGGTCGGTCCGGATTCCCGCGGCGCTGTGCGGTGTCGTGGGGCTGCGGCCGACCGCCGGCCGCTACCCGCAGCGGGGGCTGCTGCTCATCTCCGGCACCCGGGACACGGCCGGTCCGATGGCGCGGACGGTCGCCGATGTCGCCGCGCTCGACGCGGCCCTGACGGGCGGGCGGCCCGGGGCGGTCGACGCGCGGGCGGCGAACGCTCGGACGACCGGCGCTCGGGCGACCGACGAGGATGCCGAAGACGCCGGCGGCGGGCTGCGCGGGGTTCGGCTGGGCGTGGTGCGCGAGCCGTTCTTCGCCGATCTGCCGCCGGACGTCGCCGCCGTCCTGGAGCGGTGCCTGGCGCGGCTCCAGGACGGGGGCGCCCGGGTCGTCGAGACGGAACTGCCGCCGGGCACCGACGAGCTCATCGCCCGCACCATGTTCTCGATCCCCTTCCACGAGACACCGGCCACCCTGCGCTCGTACCTGGCGGCCGTGCCGTCCGGGCCGACCCCGGCGGAGGTGGCCGAGCGATGCGGCAGCCCGGACGTCCGCCGGCTCCTCACGGGGATGCTGGCCGCGGGCGCGGCCCGGGCGGCCGACTACGCGGAGGCGATGGCGGTGCACCGGCCGGCGCTGGCGGCGGCGTACGACGAGGTGTTCGCCGCCCATCGCCTGGACGCGCTGGTGGCGCCGACGACCCCGCTGACCGCCGTGCGCGTCGGGGCGCACGAGGTCCGCCTCGGGGGCCGTCGCGAGTCGGCGCTCTCGGCCTACACCCGCACCACCGGTCCGGGCAGCGTCATCGGCCTGCCGGGCCTGACGGTGCCCGCCGGGCTCGACGCCTCCGGGCTGCCCGTCGGGCTGGCGCTGGACGGCGTGCCGGGCCGGGACCGGGAGCTCCTGCGGATCGGGCACATGTGCGAGCTGCTCATCGGCCGCGTGCCGGCGCCGCCCTGGTGAGGGGCGCCGCCGGGCGGCTTCGACGACACGGCCCGCGCACGACGGCACGCCCACCCCGAGAGCTGAGACACGCCCGCCCCGCGCGACGGCATGACCGGCGCGGCCTGCGCGTCGACACGGTCTACGCGTCGGCCGCCCGCGGCACGACGACGGCGAGCCCGGGGGGCGTGGTGTGCCAGAACGCCACCGCCCCGGTCAGCACGTCCTCCACGACGGCCCAGTCCCGGGGCGCGGCGGCGGCGTAGCCCTGCCAGGCGCGCAGGGCGAGCAGCCGGCCGGGCGCCGGGGGGCACCACGACAGGTCGATGAGGCAGTCGGCGAGGCCGTCCCAGGTGCGGCCGAACCAGTCGGGCAGGCGCAGCGCCTCGGCGCAGCGGTCCATGAACCGCTCCTTGTCCGTGACGCCGTCGAGGTCCAGCAGCACGGCGCTCCAGCCGGCGTCCCGCGCGGCGGCCACCGCCTCCTCGACGGGGCGGTCGCCCGGCCAGGCGAGCATGCCCGGGGGCACGCTGCCGTCGAGCACGGCGGCCAGTTCGGGGGGCGTCGGGGCGCCCTGTTCCGCACGGGTCATCGCAGCACCGCCTTGAAGCTCCGGTAGTGGTCGTCGGTGTAGTACGTCTCCTGGCGCTCGCCGGTGACGATGCGGCGCGCCCCCCGGTCCCGGGAGCCGGGGGTGCGGACCGTGTACTCGTGGTAGTAGCCCCGCTTGCGCTGGGGGAGCACCCGTTCGTAGTTGCCGAACACGGTGCCGTCCTGCGGGTACGGGAAGGGGCCGCGCGCGTCGATCAGCCGCAGGGTCTCCCGTGCCTCGGGCGGGAGCCGGTCGGCCCGGACGACGGCCATGCCCTTTGCCCAGTCGGGCACGTCGCCGGGCCGGTTGGAAGAGCCGGCTCCGGAATCGGCTCCGGCTCGTGGGGAGGACGCGGCCGAGGCGCTGGCCGAGCCGCCGCCCCCGTCCTTTCCCGAGGAGCAGCCGGCGACAAGGAGGACACAACAGGTGATGAGCGCCCCGAGGACACGAAAGGCTCTTCCCGGAGCGGAGCGGTTGAACATGGCGGCAATGCTGTCATATCCGCGCCCTCGGGCCCGGGCGGCGGCCCGGCCTGTCGGCCGGGTGCGCGTCATCCGCCGAGCCGCGACCCGCGGGAGGACTCTCAGGGCTTGTTGGCGATCGCCCCGAGGTATTGGTTGAGCTGCTCCACGCGCGCGTCGAGCCCCTTCGTGGCCTGCGCGATCTCGTCCAGGAGCCGGACCGCGGCGAGCAGCGCCCATACCGTGGCCCTGGCCGTCGGGTCGTCCACCTGCTCGAGCGCGGCGCGCGCCTCCTCGACCGCCGCGCGAGTCGCCGTGCCGGACTGCCCGTCCATCGGTTCCCCTCTCCGCCCGAATGTCCGTCCGATCCGGGGCGCGTACCGCCCGCTGGGGCTCTTCTGCCCGCCCGACGGCTCGCCTCACATCGAAGCCCCGCTCACGTCGGGGCCCGGCTCACGCGGGGCGCCTCACATCGCGAGGCGCCTCGCACCGCGGCATACGGGCCCCTCGGCGCCCGTGACATGAATCGGCGGCGCGGGGGCACCCGAACCGCACAGAAGAGCTCCGGCCGGCAGCGGAAAGGACCCCCGGCATGTCGAACGTACTCGGCACCATCGACCGCATCTCCCGACGACTGCGGCCGGCCATGGGCCGGTCGACGGCGGCACGGCCCCGCTCCCGGCGGCGCGGCGCGCCGATGGCGTCCGGCGGCAACCGGGCCCGCGGCGCGGGCGCCGGGTCCCTGATCGGTGGGCTGCTGCGGATGCTGCGCGGCAGCTCCGGGGCGCGCCGGCCGGCGGGGCGCCGTTTCGGCGGCGGCCGGTACTGACGCGCACCGACACGTACTGACGCGTACCGACGTCGGGACCCGACCGGCAGCGCGCGCACGGACCGCGGTCGTCCATCGAGCGGACAGCGCAGCGAGCGACAGCACAGCGACGGGCCCGGGTGGCTTCAAGCCACCCGGGCCCGCGGCATGTGTCCACCCGGGCCCGCCGCGCACCGAGTGTGTTTCACGCAACACCACGCTCGCCCCATATGTCCCGTTTACACGCCAGAAGCCCCCCGCCTCCTCTGGGCGGCCACGCGGGGCGCATGACAAGATGCTGCACGTTCAGCGCCACTTCAGGCGCCCGCCGAAGGCGAATCCGCCGCAATTCCCTCCGGGGTGGCAGACCGCGCCCCCGCACGTCCCTGTTCGTATTCAGGAGAACGCACGATGCTCTATGCCGCTCGAGAGGATCTCGACGCACCCCGAACACCCCAGCGGCAGGCACCCCGGCGGCCCAGACTCTACGTTCTGGACGGGCTCCGGCTGCTCGCCGCGCTCGTGGTCCTCTGCTATCACTACGGCGCCCTGCGCGATGGTTGGGGACAGCAACCGGATGCGATATCCCCGCTCTTCCACCGGTTCTCCCAATACGGGTGGCTGGGCGTGGAGATGTTCTTCCTGATCAGCGGATTCGTCATCTGCATGAGCACCTGGGGCCGCTCGCTCGCGGATTTCGTGGTCTCCCGGGTGTCGCGGCTCTACCCCGCGTACTGGGCGGCGATCCTGCTGACCACGGCCGTTCTGACGGTGTGGCCGAACGTCCGCAGCGCCAGCAATCTGGAAATCGTCCTCACCAATCTCACGATGCTCCAGCAGGGCCTCGGCGTGCCCGACCTCGACGACGTCTACTGGACGCTGTTCATCGAGCTCAAGTTCTACATCCTCTTCGCCCTCGTCGTGGCCGGCGGCGTCACCTACCGCAAATGCGTGCTCTTCTGCGGTGTGTGGACGACCGCCGCGGTCATCGCCCCGCAGGCGAACGACAACCTGCTCTCGATGTGGGCGCTTCCGTCGTACACGCCGTTCTTCGTCGCGGGCATCGCCTTCTACCTGATGTACCGCTTCAAGCCCACCGCGCTGCTCTGGGGCATTGTGGGGGTGTCGTTCCTCCTGGCCCAGCACTATGTGCAGAACCGCATGAAGCTCAGCCTCGGCGCCGCCGAGGCGGAGCGCATTCCGGGGTGGCCGGCGCGGCTGGCCATCGTGCTGGCCTTCGCCATCATGGCGGCCATCGCGCTCGGCGCGTTCGACCGCATCCAGTGGAAGTGGCTCACCACGGCCGGCGCCCTGACGTATCCGCTGTACCTCATTCACATGTTCATCGGGCTGACCCTGATCGATCTGCTGCGCGATCGGTACTCCGCCAAGATCCTGCTGCCCGCCATCACCGCGCTCATGCTCGCGATGGCCTGGTGCATTCACCGCTTCATCGAGCGGCCCGTGAGCAGAATGCTGAAGAACGCCATGAACAAGAGCGTGGTGGAATTGCGGCGCAATACCGAGCCGCGGAAGTCGAGGCTCTCCTTCCTGGGCGGTTCCGGCGATGCCGGAGGCCGGACGCCGTACCCCGGCCAGCAGCCCACGGCCGCCGCGGCGCCCCACCACCACCCCGGCGGACCGCTGCCCCCGGTATGACCGCGCGCCGGTGCGGGTAGCACCAGGGTGGCTCGGGGCACGGACCGGAACGCGTGGGGCGACGACGTGGTGAGGCAGCCATGGGTGACCGCCGTGGAGAGCGCGGCGCGGAGCACGAGGGCACCCGCGGTCCGGCGCACGAGCCGGTGCCGATGCACCGGCTCGATGTGCCGGCCCCGCACATCCTGCCCTTCGCGATCGGGTCGTTCGACTCGATCGGGCCGCTGTCCCGCGCCTCCTTCCCGCACCGGCACACGTTCTACGAGATCGTCCACGTCACCGGCGGCCGCGGCCACCACGTCGTCGACCTGAGCCGCTGGCCGCTGCACCCGCCCCATCTGTGCGTCATCGTCCCCGGCCAGGTCCACTACTGGGAGGCGGTCACGGAGCTGCGCGGCCGGGTGGTCCTGTTCGACGACGCCTTTCTGCTCCCCCACCCCGGCGACCGCGCACTGCTGCGGCGGCTCGGCGAGCACCCCTGGTTCCGCCTCGACGCCCGCGACTCGGCGGACATCGCACCGGTCGTCGCCGAGTTGGCGCGGGAGTACCGGGCCCGGCGGCCCGGGATGGTCTCCGTCCTCCAGGCGTATCTGCACATCCTGATCGTGCGCGCCGGCCGGCTGCTGGACCGCTCCCCCGACCTGCCGGCCGCGCCCGCCGCGGCACGGCCCCGCTACGACGGCGCCGCCGCCCTCGCCGAGCGGTTCGCCCTGCTGCTCGCCCGCCCCGAGGACCTCGCCGGGTGCTCCGTCGGGTCCTGCGCGGCCCGGCTCGGGGTGTCCGTGGGCTATCTCACCGAGGCGGTCAAGCTGGCCACCGGCCGCACCCCGGGCCAGCTGATCCGGCACTGCCAGGCGCTGGAGGCCAAGCGGCTGCTGGCCAGCACGGACCTCACGGTGAGCCGGGTCGCCCGCGAGGTGGGGTTCGCCGATCCGGCGTACTTCTGCCGCTTCTTCCGCCGGGAGACCGGAGCGACGCCGGGGCAGTTCCGCCGGGCGGCCCGTGGGAACCACCAGACTGACCGCGATCTGTCCATCGCCCCGTCCGCCCCGCCCTCCTAGGGTCGGTTCCGCTCGTGGGGCAGCCGTCCCCTCCTCGGCTGCCCCGACTCCCGACACCCCCTCGATCGAAGGAGCGGACCGTGGAAGGCGAGAACCTGCCCGGAACCGGCCCCGACGCGACACCCGGGGCGAGCCACCCGACCGGCCCCGGCGCGACGGCCGGCACACCTGACGACGCGGCACCCGGGCGGGGTCCCCGGCCCGGCGCCCCGCGGGGCGTCAGCCGCAAGACCGTGCTCAAGGCCGCGTTGGCGGT
Organism: Streptomyces sp. URMC 123; assembly: GCF_051386515.1. NCBI lineage: Bacteria > Bacillati > Actinomycetota > Actinomycetes > Kitasatosporales > Streptomycetaceae > Streptomyces > Streptomyces sp. URMC 123. The sequence continues at coordinate 19,024 of NZ_JBPQTV010000087.1, forward strand.
CGGGCCCGCCGCGGCGCTGCTGGGCGGCGACCGGGCGAACGCGTGACGCCGACGCCGTCCTGCGACGACGGCGACGATCCGACGCCACCCCAGACGGAGGGCCCCTACTTCAAGCCCGACTCGCCCCGGCGGACCTCGCTGCTCGAACCGGGCGTGCCCGGCGTCCGGCTCACCGTGGTCGGCTTCGTGTACGACCTGTCCTGCCGGCCGATCGCGAACGCGCTGCTGGACTTCTGGCAGGCGGACCGCCGGGGCGCGTACGACAACGTCGGCTACCGCTTCCGCGGCCACCAGTTCACCGACGCGCGCGGCGCCTACCGCCTCACCACCGTCGTGCCCGGCCTCTACCCCGGCCGCACCCGGCATCTGCACGTCAAGGTGCAGGCCCCGCACGAGCCCGTCCTGACCACGCAGCTCTACTTCCCCGGCGAGCCGCGCAACGCCACCGACCCCATCTTCGACCCGGAGCTGCTGATGACGGTCCGCGACCTCGGGTCCACCAAGGACGCCTCGTTCGACTTCGTCCTCGCCCTCGGCGGCACCGGCCGATGACCGGGACGGCGGGTCAGGCGCCGCCGGCCGGGAGGATCTGGAGCTCCACCGGGCCTCGGGCCTCCCGGACACCGGTGGAGCTCAGGCACTCCGTGGGCGCGGCGGAGGGCAGTACTTGGACGGACCGGATCGCCGTGCCGCCCTTGCCGCGCCCCTCGACGACCCGGCCGGTGAAGGTCACGACGTTGACTCCGCCGACCCGGGCGGCGACCGCGCTGTCGTAGTCGATGCGGGACGTGGCGCCGTCGCCGTAGCGCACCAGCTCCTTCGCCTTCGGCGAGTTGACCGCGAGGCAGCTGGCGGACGGGGAGACGGCCTCCACATGGCCGGTGGACCGGGGGCCGGTGGGCCTGGAACCCGCGGCCTTGGAACCGGCGGCCTTGGAGTCGGCGGCCTGGGAACCGGCGGGCTTGGGGTCCGCGGGCTTGGGGTCGCCGGTGCAGGTGTACGTGGCCTGCGCCCGGATCGCGGTCTGCCGCGCGGTGAGCGACAGCCCCGGGGTGTAGCTGGTGCGCTCCTCGCCCACGCAGGTGATCAGTGCCTGCGCCTGGGTGGCGGGCGCCCACATCAGGGAGGAGCCGACCAGCGCCAGGGAACAGAGCCCCACCGCCACACCGCGTCCACCGTACATACGCATCCCCTTTCCGAGAGACCGTGCCCCGCGCCGTGTGCGGCGCGGAGGCGACGGCTCCTGACTACCCAGTAGGACACGGCGTCCCCCCTGGTCGCACCGGGCACCGGCAGCACACCCGTACCTCTCGCGCCACCGCTCGCGCCCCCCGGCGTGCCGGGTCGGGCGCGAGCGGTCAAGTGCTCGGCGTCGGGCGGGGGTTGGGCCGACCGCAGGGCCGAGGGGAGACTCAGGCGCTCAGGAACTCAAGGACTCAGGTGCTCAACGGCCGTGCAGAAACACCGGCAGCGCCCGGTGGCCGTTGGAGATGAACGACTCCACTGGCCGCAGCTCCTCCGGTTCGACGGCGAGGGTCAGTCGGGGGAAGCGGTCGAAGAGCGCGGGCAGCGCGACCCCCGCCTCCAGCCGGCCCAGCGGCGCCCCGAGGCAGTAGTGGACGCCGTGGCCGAAGGCGAGGTGCTCCTTGTCGGCCCGGGTCACATCGAAGCGGTCCGCGTCCGGGCCGTGCCACTCGGGGCTGCGGCCGGCGGCCGCGTACCCGGCGAGGATGGCGTCGCCCGCCCGGATCACCTCGCCGCCCACCGGAATGTCCTCGACGGCGTAGCGCAGCGGCAGATTGGCGACGGGCGCCTCCAGCCGCAGGGTCTCCTCGATGACGTCACCGAAGGTGGCGTGGCCTGCGCGGACGCGGGCGAGCTCCTCGGGGTGGGTGAGCAGGGCGCAGATGGCGTGGTCGATGAGGTTGACGGTGGTCTCGTGGCCGGCGCCGATCATGAGGAGGAGGGTGTCCAGCAGTTCCCGCTCGCTGAGCCCGGCCCCCCGCCCCGCGCCGTTCGGTGCCTCGTCGTCGCGCACGGAGATGAGGACGCTGGTCATGTCGTCGCCCGGCTTCCGCCGCTTGGCGGCGACGAGGTCGCCGAGGAGGACGTAGAGCCTGCTGTAGGTGGCCGTGACCTCCTCGGGGTCGGCGGCGGTGTGGAAGATGCTGTCCACGACGTCGCGCAGCCCCTCGCCGTCCGCCTCGTCGAGGCCGAACAGCTCGGTGATGACCTGGATGGGCAGCGGATAGGCGTATCGCTCGCGCAGGTCGACCACCTCGCCGGGGGTGGTGGCGGCCAGGTCGTCGAGGAGGGACGCGGTGATCTCCTCGACGCGGGGCCGCAGCGCGGCCATTCTGCGGTGGGTGAAGGCGGGTGCGACCAGTCGGCGCAGCCGCCGGTGGTCGTCGCCGTAGGCGGTGAACATGTTCTCCACCGCGACCCAGGTGAACAGGGGCCACTCCGGGGATATCCGGCCGTCGATCCAGGCCGGCCAGTGGCGGCGCGGGTCCTTGGACACCCGCGGATCGGCCAGCAGGCTCTTGAGCTCGGCGTGGCCGGTCACCGCCCACGCCGGCACGCCGCCGGGGAGTTCGACACGGGTCACCGGGCCCCGCTCGCGTAATCGGGCGGCCTCGGCGTGGATGTCACGGCCGGTCGGATCGAGGGCGATGGGCCGGGCGGTGGGGTGGGTGCTCATGGCTGGTGTCCTCCTCGGTTCGTCCCGCGCCGGGCGCGGGACGCTCGGAGCGCTCACGAAGGCGGGTGCCCGGGGCGCGTGTTCCTCCCCCACCCTGGCACGGCGTGCCGCTCCCAACGGGCCGTTCGCGCCAGGGAGCGGCGGGGCGGCCGGGGACGGGCTCGGGGCGGTTTCGGG